>NZ_PSWB01000050.1:0-4850 GCF_002931865.1 Rathayibacter sp. AY1C7
GATCGGTGAGGAGCCGGACCGGGGGGAGGTCGGCCAGGTCGGGGGACACGAAGCCGAGCACGTCGGAGCGGTGCCCTCGGCGGGCGCGTCGGTCGACGGCGCACCGGTGGACGGCGCACCGGTCGAGGTGGAGTGCAGCGGTGTGGCGCTGGAGGTCGGCGTGCTCGACGGCGTCGCGGCGAACGCGGCGGTCGAGCCGAGCGCGACGAGTCCGAGGGCGCCGACGGCGATGCCGATGGTCAGGGCGCGCTTCTTCGGACGGCGCGGCCCGAAGCTCAAGCCCTTCTCGGCGGGGGTGGTCGACTCAGTCATGGGTGTCTCCTCGTTCCGGCCCGGTGCCGACCCCGTTCGGGATCGGTTGCGGCCGGTTCCATTTCAGATTCGAAGGCGAATCTGAAGCCGGACTTAAGAACAGACCCTCCACAGCAGACGCCGGGTGCGCCCCGATCCGCGGCCCCTAGGTTCGACCACATGCCCTCCTCCGCCCGTGTGCTCCTCATCGAGGACGACGACGCCATCCGCTCCTCCGTCGAGACCGCGCTGCGCAGCGAGCGCTTCACGGTCCGCGGTCTCGTCTCCGGCGAGGACCTCGCCCGCGAGCTGAGCACCTTCGCTCCGGACCTGGTGATCCTCGACTGGATGCTCCCCGGCCCGAGCGGCATCGTGCTCGCCGAGCGGATCCGCCGCAGCAGCGACGCGGCCGTGATCATGCTCACCGCCCGCGACGCGGTCGACGACCGCCTCCGCGGCTTCGACGAGGGCGTTGACGACTACGTGGTGAAGCCGTTCGTGCTCGCCGAGCTCGTCAAGCGCGTGACCGCCGTGCTGCGCCGCCGCGGCCGCATCCCGTCCGTCGTCGAGATCGGCGACCTCGTCGTCGACCCGGAGTCGGGCCGCGCCCGCCGCGGCGGCGTCGCCCTCGACCTCACCGCGACCGAGTTCCGCCTCCTCGCCTTCCTCGCCGGGAACCGCGGCCGCACCCTCACCAAGACCCAGATCCTCACGCAGGTCTGGGGCTACGACCACGTCGACCCGAACCTCGTCGAGGTGCACCTCAGCTCCCTCCGCAAGAAGATGGAGGCGCACGGCGACCGGCTCGTGCACACCGTCCGCGGCCTCGGCTACCGGGTGGAGGCGTGAGCCGCGCCCAGCCGGGCGCGCTGCGGACCGGCTCGCTCCGCCTCCGCACCGTCCTGGCCGTGCTCGCTCTGCTTGCCGTGCTGCTCCTGGCCCTCTCGGCGACGGTGCAGGCGGTGCTCGGCGAGCGCCTCCGCGACCAGATCGAGGAGCGGCTGCAGGACCGCGCCTCCGCCGCCGCCGCGCTGGTCGGCACGATCGCCGACGACGCCCTCGCCTCCCGCCTCTCGGCGCAGGGCGTCTCGGTGCGGATCACGAGCCCCGAGGGCGAGGACGTCGTGGCCGGGCCGAGCCCGGAGCAGCTGCGACTGGGCCCGGGAGCCGCCGATCAGCTCGGAGAGCCGCCGTCGCCGCCCGGCACGAGCTCCTCCTCCGGAGCCGTCCCGCCCCGAGCCGCCTCCGTCGCCGTCACCGTCGTCTCGAGCAGCGTCGCCGCCGACGACGAGCTGATCACCCTCGAGTCGACCCTCAGCGACGGCACCCGCCTCGAGCTCACCAGCGAGGCCGGATCGGTGGGCAGCACCCTCGCGCAGCTGAACGGGATCCTGCTCGCCGCGTCGGCCGTGTTCCTCGTGCTGGCCGCCCTCGCGCTGATCGTCGTGGTCCGCGCGACCCTCCGGCCCCTCGAGCGGATGACCGACGTGGCCCGCGACATCGCGCACGGCGACCGCGGGCGGCGGCTGCGCCCCTCCCGTCCGCGGACCGAGCTCGGCCGCACCGCGACCGCGTTCGACGAGATGCTCGACGACCTCGAGCAGGCCGAGCGCAGCGCCCTCGCCGCCGAGGCGACGGCCCTCGCGGCGGAGCAGCGGATGCGCGCGTTCGTCTCGGACGCCGCGCACGAGCTGCGGACGCCGGTCGCCGGCATCCAGGCCGCCGCCGACGCGCTCGTCCGCGGCGACGGCGGCGAGCAGGAGCGCGAGCGCCTCTCGGTGCACGTCGTGCGGGAGTCGCTGCGCGCGGGCCGCCTCATCCAGGACATGCTGCTGATGGCGCGGCTGGACGAGGGCCTGGCTCTGGAGTCGCGTCCGCTGGACCCGGCGGGCGTCGCCGAGGCCGCGATCGAGCGCCAGGAGCTGCGCCGCCCGGGCCTCGCGATCGAGCTGCACCGGCCCGCCGAGCCGCTCCTGGTCAGCGCCGACGCCGACCGGCTGGCTCAGGTGCTCGGCAACCTCCTCGAGAACGGTGCCCGCTTCGCCCGCTCCCGGATCGACGTCGCCGTCGAGGCGGCCGCCGACTCCGTCACGATCACCGTCGACGACGACGGCCCCGGCATCGCCGAGGCCGACCGCGAGCGCGTCTTCGACCGCCTCGTCCGCCTCGACGACGCCCGCAACCGCGCCGACGGCGGCTCGGGCCTCGGCCTGCCGATCGCGCGCGGGCTGGCCCGGGCCCTCGGCGGCGACCTCGTGGCGGAGGCGGGGCCCGTCGGCGCCCGCTTCCGGGTGACGCTGCCTCGCGCGGGGTGACGCCGCCCCGCTCCCCCTAGGCTCGACGGGCGCGCGGGCCCCGCTCCGCCGGGACGGCAGGAGTGGCTCCATGGACAGGGACGACGCGGAGCAGCGTGTCCGGCAGGCCCGCGACGAGGCCCCGAGGTTCGGGAGCGGTCCCCTGCTCGCCACCTTCACCGTCCGCCACCGCCGCGGACTCGACGTCGCCTTCGTGCTCGACGGCGCCGACGGGGACTTCCAGATCGGCATGGGCGCCGCGTCCGACGACTTCCGGAGCGTCCTCACCGTCGGCGTCGACCGCGAGGACGGCCGCATCCGCGGCGTCTCCAGCTGGACCGTCGACGGCCGCGAGAGCCGCGTGCCCGTGCGGATCCTGCACCGCTCCGCCACCGTGATCATCGTGGAGGCCGCTCCCCTCCCCCTCGACCGGCGCCCGTCCTCGCTCAAGTGCTGGTCCTTCCTCCGCCGGGCCTCCGCCGACCACCACTCCGACGTGCTCGGCTTCGTGTCCCCCGACCTGGCCGACCTCCCCCCGGTCCGGCTCCTCACCGATCCGCGGGCGCGGCGCGGGCGCTGAGCCGGCCTCGCGCGCGAGGGGACGGATCCCCGCCCGACCCGCAGGCGCCGGTGCGATCATGCGCTGACGTGATCCCGCCCGGAGGTCCGCCCGACCCGGAGGAGCGCTCGTGACGCAGGAGGTGCAGTCGACCCGGCTGCGGTCGCTCGGGAGCGAGGCGTTCTTCGGGGCGACGGTGGTCGTCGCGGCGGCGTGGTCGGGCGCCCGGGCGTTCCAGCTCTACGGAGGGTGGGGCGTGGTGCTTGCGGTGGCCGCGGTGATCGTCGCGGGGCTCGGCTTCGGGATCCGACGGCGCGTCGAGGAGCGGTGGTCCCGACCGATCCTCGAGAGGCTGCGGGCCGAGCATCCGGACGGCGGCGTCACCGCGGTGCTGAACACTCCGGAGACACTGGCCTCGCTGCGGACGCTCGCGGTCGCCGGAGCCGCGGTCGACCTCCCGGCGCTGCGCGCGGCGAAGCCGGACCCCGTGCTGCTGGCCGTCGTCACCGCGAGGGCGCTCTCGCTGTTCCGTGCCGACGCGGACCTCTCGCCGATCGCGTTCCTGCCCCTCACCGCCGGGGACGCCCCCGAGTCGGTGACGGGCTACCACCACGGTCACGCGCTCGCGGCTCCCGTTCTCACGGTCCGGCAGCAGGGGACGGAGCAGCGGCTCGCCCTCTTCCCCGCCGACGGCGCGCGGACGATCACCGGTGTCCTCGGCCGCTGAGCGAGGCCCGCTGCGCATCGCCGGGAGTCTCCGCCCCGCGGCGGATCCGGCAGCGCCGCGCCGCGCGTAGCGTCGGGCGATGGACATGTCACTGCTCGGCACCAGCGTGGTCGCCGCCCTGTGCGGGGCCGCGTATCTCGGAGTCGCGATCCTCGCGGTCGCGCAGGTCCTCCGCTCCGGCCTCGATCCCCTGCGGAAGGGCCTGTGGACGATCGCCGTCGTGGTGGCGCCCTTCCTGGGGTCGATGGCGTGGTTCCTCGTCGGGCGGCCCGGAGCGCGAGCCTGAGACGCGGCTCAGCCCGCACCCATGCCTACGATCACCGATCGCGCAAGCACCTGCTCGCGGGGCGCCCGCGCGTCAGCATGAGCGGGATGGACACGATCGAGGAGGCGGGCGCCTGGGCGCGCGCTCTGGTGCGCCGCGAGTTCGGCGTCGGCCTCGTCGACCTGGAGCCCGTCGTCGGCGGACTCGACCACGGAGCGCGCGTCTGGTGCGCGGCCGACGGCTCCGGGGCGCTGTGGAGCGTCAAGGCGTCGGCCCGCGACGGGCGCTTCGGCCTCGCGCTCTCGGCGTCGCTGGGAGAGGCGGGGGTGCCGGGCGTCGCGGCGCCGCACCGCGCCTCCGACGGGCGCCCCTGGGTGGAGGACCGTGGGCTGCGGGTCTCGGTCGCGCCGTGGATCCTCGGCGAGGACGCCGTCGACTCCGGCGAGGACGCCCTCGACTGGGAGGGGTTCGGCGCGGTCCTGCGCTCCGTGCACGACGCCGAGCCGCCGACCCTCGCGCCTCCCGTGCGGCGGGGCATCCGCCGCGTCCGCCGTCCGCTCGCCGACCTCCTCGCCGAGACCGACGAGAGGATCGACGCGCAGCCGGAGCCCCGCCCCCGCCTCACCGCGCTGTGGCGCGCGAACCGCTCCCGCCTCGACGCCCTCGCCGGCTCCGAGCGGCGGCTGAAGCGCGCCCGCACGCCCACCTCCCGCG
>NZ_PSWB01000051.1:0-3359 GCF_002931865.1 Rathayibacter sp. AY1C7
GGACGGGGCAGGAGAGTGCCGCCCGCCGCCCGCAGCGTCCGTCGGCACTCTCCTGCCCCGTCCTCTCCGGCCCTGCTCTGTCCTCTCCTTCCACGTCCTCTCCTGCCCCGTCCGGTCAGGAGCGCCCCGCCGCGGCGACCGCTCCACTCCGCCCGTGCCCCCGCCCGTGCCGCCGCCCGACCTCACCGGATGCCGCTGCGCGCGAACCCCTGCACGAAGTAGCGCTGGAAGCACAGGAACAGCAGCACCATCGGCAGCACCGACACCAGCGCCAGCGCCATGCTCGCGCTGTAGTCAGGCGTCGACTGGCCCTTGAGGTAGAGCAGGCCGATCGGCAGCGTGAACAGCTCGTTGTCCTTCAGGGCGATCAGCGGCCAGGCGAAGTCGTTCCAGCTGCCGAGCAGAGTCAGCAGGATCAGGACGGCGATCAGCGGCTTCGAGAGCGGCAGCACGATCTGCAGGAACACCCGCAGGTGGCCGGCGCCGTCGATCCGCGCCGCCTCGATCAGCTCCTCCGGGATGGAGAGGAAGAACTGCCGGGCGAGGAAGATCCCGAAGGCCGCCGCTGCTCCGGGCAGGATCACCGACCAGTAGGTGCCGTAGATCTGCAGTCCGGTCACGAGCTTGAACTGCGCGACCATGATCGCCTGCACCGGGATCATCATCGTGGCCAGTGCGAGCAGGAACAGCAGGTTCCGCCCGGGGAAGCGCAGCCGCGCGAAGCCCCAGCCGGCCAGCAGGTTCACCACGACGGTGAACACCGTGACGAACGCCCCGATCACGACCGAGTTGACGAACCACTCGCCCACGGGGAAGCGCGCGAACACCGTCGCGAAGTTCTCGAACGAGATCTCGCTCGGCCAGAAGCGGGGCGGGCCGGGCGCGAACACCTCGCCGCGCGGCGAGAAGGCGATGACGAGCATCCAGTACAGCGGGAAGAACACGACCGCCGAGGCGACGATCGCGACGACGAGGCGGACGACGAGTCCGGAGCGGGAGCCGTCGCGGCGGGAGGGGCGCCGGCGCGGGGTCTCGCGGGCGGTGGCCGCGGTGACCGCGGCGGGCGTGGTGACGGTGGAGGACGACATGAGGGCTCCTAGTCGACGAGGTCGCGCGTGCGGCTCGTGCGCCACTGCAGGTAGGTGAAGGCGAGGGAGACCAGCAGGATGACGACGCCGAGCGCGGCGCCGTAGCCCTGCTCGCGGACCTGGAAGCCGTTGCGGTACGCGTAGGTGCCGAGCACCGACGTGGAGAAGCCGGGGCCGCCGCCCGTCATCACGAAGACGATGTCGAAGACCTGGAACGAGGCGATCACGTTCATGATCAGCAGGAAGAAGGTGGACGGGCCGACCAGCGGCACCGTCAGCGCGCGGAACTGCTGCCAGCGCGTCGCTCCGTCGATCCGCGCGGCCTCGTAGAGCTCGGGCGAGACGCTCTGCAGGCCCGCCAGGTAGATCACCATGTTGAAGCCGATCCGCAGCCACACCGCGGTCAGCATCACCGAGATCATCGCCGCGGAGCCGTCCGACTGCCACGCGACCGGCGAGGCGCCCAGCGAGCTCAGCACCTTGTTCACGATGCCCGAGGACTCGCTGAAGATCGTGACCGCGATCATCCCGGAGGCGACGCCCGAGATCACCAGGGGCAGCACGATCACCGTGCGGAAGATCCCGCGGGCGGGCAGCACGGAGTTGAGCAGCACGGCCAGGCCGAGGCCGCCGGCGAGCTCGAGCGGCACGGTGACCGCGGTGAAGAGGAGCGTGTTGCCCAGGCTCTGCCAGAACACCGGGTCGGCGCCCATCCGCAGGTAGTTCGCGAAGCCGACCCACTCGGGCGTGCCGAAGCCGCGCGACTCCTGGAACGAGAGCTGGATCGCCCAGAGGATCGGCACGAACAGGAACAGCGCCATCAGGAGCAGGTTCGGGCCGACGAAGCCGAAGCCGGCGAGGGCCTCGCGCCTGCGGGCCGACCGCGGCCGGGCGGAGGAGCCCGCCCGGCCGCGGAGGGTGGTGGCGGTCATCAGCTGGTCGCCTGCTGGATGGCCGCGTCGAGGCCGGAGAGGGTCTCCTCGGTGCTGCGTCCGCCGACGAACGCCTCCTCGAGCTGGTCCTGCATCGCGACGGAGATCTTCGCGAGGAACGGCGAGGTGAGCTGCTGCACGTCCCGCGGGGTGATCGTCGCGGCCTGCTCGACGAACACGGGCATCACGTCCGGGCGCACCGCGAAGTCGATCGACGCGGGGTCGATGTCGGACCGGGTGGGCAGCTCGTTCGTCGCCGCGCAGAACTCGGCCATGGTGTCGGCCTGCGTCATGAACGAGAGGAACTCGGTCGCGAGCTCGGGGTTGTCGGTGTCGGCCGTGGCGACGAGGGCGTTGCCGCCGAGGTCGGTCGCGCCGCGCTCGTCGACGGGCATCGGCGTGGCGGTCCACTCGAAGTCGGCGAGGTCGTCGATGTCCGGCACGAGGAAGGACCCGGCGAAGGCCATCGCCGCGGTCTGCTCCGTGAAGAAGGAGTCGGCGTAGGTGGCGGACTTCACCGAGCTGGTCGGCGGAACCCAGTCGTTGTCGAAGAAGCTCTTCGTGAAGTCCAGCGCCTTCGCGCCGGCGGCGGAGTCGATCGCCGGAGTGGTGCCGTCCTCCTCCAGGAGCGTGCCGTCGGCCTCGAACAGCCAGCTCAGCCAGCGGGGCGTGCCGCCGAGCTGCCAGTTGTAGACGAACGGGTACTGCTCGGCGGGCAGGCTCGCGCGCAGCTTCGCGGAGGCGTCGGCGAACTCCTCCCAGGTCCACGCCTCGTCGGCGGTGGTCGGCACGTCGGTGATGCCGGCCGCCGCGAGCAGCTGCGTGTTCACCAGCAGCGCCGACACGTCGGTCTGGTGCGGGACGCCGTAGGGCTTCCCCTCGAAGGAGACGGCCTCCTGGAACGCGGGCGTGAAGGAGTCGAAGTCGTCGATCCGGTCGGTCAGGTCGAGCAGCTGCTCCTGGCTGGAGTAGACGCCGAGGTTGCCGTAGTCGACGCGGAACACGTCGGGGGCCTCGCCCGACGACAGCTGCGCGTCGATGTTGCTGAACATCTGGTCGTAGGGGACGACGTTGAGCTCGACGCTCGCCCCCTCGTGCTCGGCCTCGAAGTCGGTGATCAGCGACTCGAAGGCCGCCTGCTCGGACTCGCTGGCCCAGGTGGTGAAGGTGATCGAGTCGGCGTCGGCCGAACCGCCGCCTCCTCCTCCGAAGCCGCTGCAGCCGGTGAGGGCGGCGGTCGACGCCAGGACGGCGGCGAGGGGGATGAATCGTCTGCGCATGGGTGGTCTCCTGCTGTGAAGGGTCGGACGGGGGCGGGGTCGGAGCGTCCGCGGGAGGC
>NZ_PSWB01000052.1:0-3143 GCF_002931865.1 Rathayibacter sp. AY1C7
CTACGCCAACAAGGCCGTCGCCGTGCTCCTCATCGTCATCGGCGTCCTCGTCATCACCGGGCTCTGGAACTCTGTGTCGCTGTGGATCGTGGACAACTCGAGCTGGTTCCCCACCCTCTGACCCTCAGGTGGGATCGCCGCGCTCCAGGCCTGGAATGGTTTCGCTGAACGATCGTTCATCAGAGCGAGTGGGGGCGCGGCGGTGGCCTTCGCTTCGACCATGTGGATCTAGCTCAGGTTCTCCTTCGAGTCCTATGGTGAGCGCATGAAGCGACTCGCTAAGTCAGGCCCGTTGGTTGGATGGACAATCGCATCGCTCGGCGCTGCTGGTGCCGCCGCGTTCCTGGTGCATTGGAGCTCGTGCTTCAGTGGCCTGAACGAGGGTTGCTACAGCGCCACACAGTCGGACTTCACGTGGATCGCCACGACGATCCTCTGGGCCATCGCCTTCCCGCTCGTGATACTCGGCGCCCTCGTGCTCTCGCCGGGACGACCCGTCACACTGATTGGTGTCGGGCTCCTCCTGGTCATCAACCCCCTCACCGACCCTGGAGCGTTCTTTCTCCCGTGGGATGTCGCGGACACTTTGCCCTTCACCGGCGTCGCCACGTCGCTGGCTGCTGTGACTGCAGGTCTCCTCCTGGCCAGATCTTCCCACCGAGCCCGTCGGCCCGATCACAGCCGAGTCGGGAAGCCAGCGCCCGCTGACGTCGCCTACTGACCTTCGATCGGCTTTGCGTCGTCCCGTTAGGGGATCCCCATACGGAACGGGCAGCCTCGCGCTCTTCGCTCCGTTGATGAGAGCCGGTGCTCTGGAGTTCAGGCGAAGTAGGGTGAGCGAAACGCGACGGGGGACGCCATGGGCCACAAACGATCGACCTACGGATTCAAGATCGGTGCGGCCTCGGTCGCGCTCATGGCCCTTCCTCTTCTCGGCGGGTGCGCGCAGGACACCACCGTCTACGACGACCCGACCGTGTACTCGGACTACGACAGGGCGCAGCAGGAGCAGGACGCACTCCCCTCGCTCGGCAGCGTCGGAGACAAGCTCGATCCCGACTCGATCCGGTTCGCCGGGTCCGTCGAGGGCCTCGACTTCTACTTGGCCTTACCTCGCGAGGGAGCCGGACACTGCGTCATCGTCAACGAGGGCGACGAACCGGTCAGCGGCTGCGGCGAGAAGCTGTCAAAGCAGAACGACTGGACGGTACAGATCCACCCCGACGACGCCGTACCGGACGACGCCACCGGCGACGGCTGGACCCAGCTCGGCAAGAACCTGTCGGTCCGCGCAAGCTGACAGCGGGAGGGCTCTCTCGCTGAACCACGGCACCCGGCGGAGGTCGGCCCGGCGACTTGGTGATCCGCAGAACGATCCCCATATGGGACGGAGCTGAGCGGGTAGCGTCACCGGCATGACCTCGGGTTCGCGTCACCGCATTCGAGTTGCTGCCGCGCTCACAACCGGAGCGGCGCTGCTCACCGCCGCCGGCTGCGCGCCGGCGGTGCAGACGTCGGGATGCCCGGGCTGGGCGTATTTTGGATCCGCGGAAGCCCGCTACGAAGTCGCCGAAGCGGTCATCACGACTGCCTCCCCTCGCGCCTCGGGAACTCAGAGCGTCTTCAGCGTCGCAGCATCCGCATACATGGTCACCGTGGATGAGACAGAGAAGGGACCGTTCATTGCAGGAGAGACAATCCGCGTCGTGTCGATGCCTGATGCGTGCAGCGGCACCGACCTCTACCCGGACGGAGACCCGATGGACACCGACCAGCCCCTCCGCCTGTACCTCAGTTCCGGGAACGGATTCTGGGCGACGCTGACTCCGCTCGAGGGCGCTGAACCGATCGAGGAATAGCCCGCCAGTCGATTCCCTTACGGGACGATGCGCAACGTCACTGCGTGACAGAGTTGAGCCGTGGAGCGCTGGTTGAACGACGATCCCACGCTCCGACCGCTCATCGAACGCGGGTTCACTCGTTCAGGTGACTCGGTTGTACTTCGGGCCTACGCCGCCTCTCGCCTCCGGACGGCTCCGCCGTCCGATGCTTGGGGAGTGGAGTGGTGGGTGAATAGCATCCACTTACGCTCGAACCTTCCGGCCGCCAACGTATCGTGGCGGGAGCAGGTGGTCGCACAAGGATTGTTCCTGATCGACGGGCTGCTCCCCCGAATGGTTCGACTCTCGGCGGGCCGTGCGGCTCAAGCCGTCCTGTCGCTTCAGTCGTCGCCAATCTCTGTCGACCCCGAAGCCGACTTCGCATCAGGGTCTGTCCATTTCACGCTCGTCCGCAGCGCAGTGGAAGACGCTCGAGCAGTGGAAGACGCTCGAGCAGTTCAAACGCGGTCGATACAGCCCGTCATGGTTGTCACCCTCGACTCGATCGACGCCTCGACTAGAGACAGCGACGCCTCCTGACGCGGGCCCAGGATCGGAATCCTTCGCCTACTGGGCGGACCGGCCTGCCCCTGCGACCGAAGCGCTGAACGATCCCAATCCGGGACGCGAAGCGCGGCTGCGATGATCAGTCCATGCATCGAACAGTAGGCATAGTGGTCAGCCGGTGACACCACCGCAATCAGACGCGAGAACGGTTCGCGCGAGGATCCGTCTCCGTCCAACCAGCGACGGCGGCCGAAAGGCGCCCATCGGTCTCGACGGAAGGTACCGACCTCATGTCGTCGTCGTCGGCGGCGACGGAACGCATCTCGGCGTGATCGTGCGCAGCAGCGAGGCTACTGAAGTCGATCCCGGCGAGACGAGCGAAGTGACCCTTCAGCTTCTGTACGACATCGACTACAGCTCCCTCAGCGCCGGAGCGGCCTTCACTATCGTTGAAGGCCCCAAAGCCATAGGTGACGGACAAGTCCTCTGAAGCAGTCGCCTCGGTAGGCCGCCATGCTCTGAAGACACGATCGAGCGCGTCGCCCGCAGAACTGCGCCGCAGCGTCCGCTGCGATGCTCGGCCGCACCGCGTGACGACCCGGTGATCAATCCCCATACGGGCCAGCCTCGAGCACCCCGATAGTTACAGTGGGCGCATGAAAGCAGAGCTGCACGATCCGCGCGACCAAACCTTGCAGGTCGACGGTCCGACGTACCGCGTCCACTTCTGGTCCGAAGACGGCACGTCGAACCAAG
>NZ_PSWB01000053.1:0-2594 GCF_002931865.1 Rathayibacter sp. AY1C7
CGACCCCGAGGCCGTGCAGGCGGGCCGCGTGCAGATCGTGAAGCTGCGCGTCATCGAGAACACCGGCGAATACCGCGCGGGGGAGTGGACCCCGCACGACGCCCCGACCACGCACTACGTCGAAGCGAAGTTCGAACTGGGCGAGCACGTGCTCGCCTCCCTCCACAAGGGAGACGGCGTGATCGTCGTCGGCTACGAGCGCACCGTCGCCTGGGGCGAAGGCGAGAACCGCCGCACCGGCCGCGTCCTCGAAGCCGACGCCATCGGCCCCAACCTCACCCGCGCGACCGCCGTCGTCACCACAACCACCCAGCGCGCACCCCGCCGCAGCGCCGCGGAGTAGAGCGCCCGCTCAGTTCTCGACGCGGAGCACGTAGAGGATGACGTGATCCTCCGGGATCGCTGCGCGCACTTCCGCGATCGCCGCGGCGCTCGTCGCCGCGTTGCTGCGCAACACCGTTGATGCCGATTCCGCGCGCGTCCGGTGTGCCAGCTCCCACATGCCTCCATCGTCGCATCCGACGCTGACACGACCCGCTCGAGTGTGGGGCCGGCGGCGCCGGCCCGTGAGGGGCGACCCCCTCACGCTCCCCGGTGTCCCGTTCCGGGGCGCGAGCTGCACTCGCGCAGCGGCGACGGAGCACCGCCAAGGGGAGGCCGCGATGCGGCCCGTTCCACCCGTTTTCTTCACCTCTCCGCGGTTTCAACCTATTTCGCTCCACCGGCTCCGTGCCACCGAGAGCGGACGCGCCCTGCGGGCTTATTTCGCCCGCTCTCGGCGTCACTGCGCCGCCTCCACTCAAACGGTTTTCCCCGCCGGAGAGGCAAAGAAAAACGATCAGCCAGAGGGAGCACCCACACCATGCAGACCACCACCGACTTGCAGACCACCGCGAAGACCTACCTCACCCTTGCCAACACCCGCGCGGTCGATATCCGTGTCGTGGGCACCGACCCCCAGACGACGCCCTCGGTGCACGTCACCCGCCGCACGTCCGGCGTCTGGGAGGCGTGGCACTCCGACCAGCTGCACGGCATCACCAGCGGCTCATTCCGCCACTGCGTCGCCCACGCCCGCCGCGCAGCGATCCGCCGCGTCGCCCCGTTCCTGAACCGCTGAGAGGACCACACCATGACCCGCACCGACACCGGCCGCGCCACGGCCGAACAGCTGGCCCTCATCCTCGACACCCGCCGCGCCGAGTCTGACGACGACGCGACCGCCACGGACGCCGAAATCCTCGCGCACATCCGCAACACGCTCACTCTTCCCGGCGAAGGAGCTCCGGGCGGATTCCCCGTCACCGACGACGGCACCGCCTACGCCGCCGCGCTGATCGCGTTCCTCACCCCCGCCGACAAGCAGGACACCGGCGCGGCACTGGCCGCTTTCCTCACCCCGACCCCGGAGACGCTGGACGAGCGTGCGGCACGCATCGAGCTGAACCGGCGCGCGGATGAGGGGTGGCAGGCGCTCTCCCCGGCGGAGCAGGCCGCGCAGATCGCGGCCGTCGAGCGGACGGAGAACCCCAGCGGGCCGTGCGACTGCGCCAACTGCTCCGAGCCCGCCGACCGGTAGCCGCGCGGCGCGGGCCGGCCTTCCGGGCCGGCCCGTGAGGGGCGACCCCCTCACACTCCCCGGTCTTCCCCGTTCCGGGGGCGCGAGCTGCGCACGCGCAGCGGTGACGGAGCACCGCCGGCGGGAGCCGCTACGCGGCCGGATTACCCGTTTTCTTCACCTCTCCGCGGTTTCAATCTATCTCGCTCCGTCGGCTACGTGCCGTCTCTCTCGGACGCGCCCTGCGGGCTTATTTCGCCCGAGAGAGCCGTCACTCCGCCGACTCCACTCAATTGATTTCATCCCGCCGGAGAGGCAAAGAAAAACGATCAGGAAGACGACAAAAGCCCCGTAGTTGGGTTAGAACCACGGGACTTGTCGCCTCAATGATCGCACACCGATCAAGGAGAAACCATCGTGACTATCACCACCGGAACCGGGACCGTTCAGCACATCGACCCGACCGTCCTCGTGATCGAGCAGAACGTCCGCACCAGCGCCCCGCTGACGAAGGACTTCATCGCGTCGATCCGCGAGAACGGCGTCATCACCCCGGTCCTCGCCCGCCGCGACGAGCACGGCAACGTCATCGTCCGCGCCGGACAGCGCCGCACCCTCGCCGCCCGCGAGGCCGGAGTGCCCACGATCCCGGTCTACGTCGTGGAGGGCGACGAGACAACCGCGGATCGGATCGTTCAGCAGATCATCGAGAACGACCAGCGCGCCGAGCTGAGCGTCGCGGACCGCACCGCCGCGTGGGCGCAGCTCGCGTTTGAGGGCGTGTCCGCTGCAGCGATCGCCAAGCGCACCGGCACCAAGACCGACGCGGTGAAGAAGGGCCTTGCGGTCGCGGAGTCCGCGACCGTCACGTCCGTTCTGCACGAGCACGAGCTGACCCTGGACCAGGCGGCGGTGCTGTTGGAGTTCGAGGACGACTCCGACGCCCGCGCGAACCTGATCGAGGTCGCCACCCACGACCCGGCCCAGTTCGAGCACACCGCGCAGACCCTCCGCGACGAGGCCGCGCACCAGGCGC
>NZ_PSWB01000054.1:0-2329 GCF_002931865.1 Rathayibacter sp. AY1C7
GAGTTGTCCACGATCCACAGCGACACGGAGTTCCAGAGCCCGGTGATGACGAGGACGCCGATGACGATGAGGAGCACGGCGACGGCCTTGTTGGCGTAGGCGCCGATGCGGCGCAGCCAGCGGCGTGAGCGTGCTGCGCGGGCGAGGACGAGTCCGAGCAGGAACAGCGGGGTGAGCATGCCGAGGAAGTAGACGAACCCCAGCGCGACGCCGAGTCCCACGGTGTCGATATTGGAGGCGAGGCCGTAGGCGATGGCGAGGGATGGGCCGAGGCAGGGGTACCAGACGGCGGCGCAGCTGATTCCGAGCAGCAGTGCCTTCGCGGCCGAGCCGCCCGGGGTGGACGTTTTCGTGATCCAGGGGATCCGGAGGAAGCCGAGGGAGTAGAGGCCGGCGGCGATGAGCAGTCCGCCGGCGATGAACGTGTACGGCGGCCGGGCGAGGTTCACGTTCGCGCCGAACGCGAGCAGCAGGGCCACGGATCCGATCAGTACGAGAGCGGCCCCGACCGCGAACGCGAGGATCGACCACACCTGCCGAGACGGTCGGGCCCGTCCGTCCCCTGTCGAGGTGAGGGCGCCGACGATGCCGGGGAGGATCGGTGCGGCACAGGGGGAGAGGAGAGCGAGCGCGCCCGCGAGGAACGCGGTGCCGAGCGCGGAGAACATCCCCTCACCCTAGTTTCCGGAAAGGGCACATCCTGGTCTCGCGCTTCCTAAGCTGACCTCGTGACCTGGACAAGTCGACCGCGCAGCATCGCAAGGGTGACCGCTCGAACCCTCGCCATCACGGCCATCGCTGCCGCGGGCGCGGCCTCGCTGAGCGGGTGCTTCACCACCGCCGAGCGGCCGCCGCTCACTTTCGCGGACCTCGACCGGGCGGCGACCGACGCCGATACGTTCCCGACGCTGCCCCCGCGGGCCTCCTCGTCCAAAATGGACGAGACCAGCTCCCGGCTCGTCGGCCGAGTCGGCGACCGGTCGCTGTTCCTGGCGCGCACGAGCGATCCGGAGACGACGTGCCTGACGAGCTTCGCTGACGAGGACACATGGAACCAAAGCTGCGGCGTCGGCGGGTTCGACTCCACGGTCGACCGGAACACTCTCCACGTCGTCCCGGACGGCGGGAGAGTCGAAGAGACGTGGACGCCGCTGAGCGAAAACGTCTTCATTGACAGTCCTGGTGTGCGGTGACGACGATCGAGGAGCTTCGACTGGATAAGAGAGGCAGGGAGCGGATGACTCAGAATCAAACTCGACTGCTCTCGTTCGCGTCGGCAGGAGCCCCGATCTTTGCAGTCGGGTTCGATGCTCGAGGAGGTCGCGGCGTTTCAAGTGCGAACTCCTTCTACCATCACCCCTCATTCCGACAAACGTTCTGGTCGCGGGTGAACCAGTGAAGCGTCGCGTCCGGTGGCGCTGGATTGCTCTCGCGGTCATCGTCCTCGTGGCGGGGTTTCTTCTCTCAAGCGACCTATCAGGGAGTTGTATGGACTACGTGAACGCGCCAGGCGTGTGCACTCGCGCCAACGAAGACCCGAGAACATGGGTCCTCCTTGTGATCGGTCCCCTGATCCTTGTGGGTGCGCTCTACCAAGCCTTCCGGCGTAGGTGACAGACGAAGAGGTATGCCCCTCTTGGGAGCGACATACTGCTTCGCGGGCGGGAGCGGTTGATCTATGACCGTCCTGGTCGTCGTGCAGAGATGGTTGATCGGTTGAACGGCTGGCGAGGTGCCGATTCGTGGCCCGTCTCAGGTGGCTGGCGGTGCTGTGATCTCGAGAGAAAGTTCGATCTCGATCGGGTCACCGCTGTGTGAGCGTAGGGCAAGAACAGCGGGGCCGGTGGGCAGGTCGGCGGGGAGGTCGAAGGACTCGTTGACAGTGGATCGTTCGCCCTTCGGTATCGGTCGGCCGAGGAGTATCTCTTCGCCGCTCGCGGAAGGGGTGATGGTCACCGTGACGTCCGAAGCTGCGCGGCTCGTGCCTCCGGTGTCTTCACACGTCTCCCAGATGAAGTCGGCGCTGAGCCGGACCACTCCGTCTGGTTGCAAGGTCGACTCTTGAAGCTCGACCGCTTTTGCGGCGCAGGATCCGGCCGAGCTCGAAGTCACGCCGGCGCAGCCGCTAACGCTGAAGACCATGCCTGCCGCGACGACAATGGATGTCAGCCCTGCTGTCCGTCCCTGCCTCATGCAGGTCAGTGAAGCATTGCGCGCTCCTGCTCTCATCACGAGCGCCGCAAACGTCATCAAACCGTTGATGTCCCGCACTCGGCCTTCGGTAGAGATCCGGAGGGCAGCGCCGGTCGAACCTCCCGTAACGGGATCG
>NZ_PSWB01000055.1:0-2049 GCF_002931865.1 Rathayibacter sp. AY1C7
CACGACCGAAGCCGTGAATCTAAGATGCTCGCGTCCACTGTGTAGTTCTCAAAATACGGGCGGTATCCCTCTCCCACACACCCAGGCGTGAGAAAAAGATCCGGAGAGTCGACCCCGCCACCCGAAGGCAGCCGGCCCGGTCCCTCAGGACCCAACAGCGTGCATGTACCCGACTCCACCGCCCCGACGCGTTCCCAACCCGAAGGCTGTACTGACGCGAGACGATCTCACCGAGCACCTAGTTCAATGTTCCACCCATGAGCTACCAGCAAAGACATTCGCTTTGATCTGGCGCCTGGAACACCCTGCGGTGTCCAGATGCTCCTTAGAAAGGAGGTGATCCAGCCGCACCTTCCGGTACGGCTACCTTGTTACGACTTAGTCCTAATCACCGATCCCACCTTCGACAGCTCCCTCCTTGCGGTTAGGCCACTGGCTTCGGGTGTTACCGACTTTCATGACTTGACGGGCGGTGTGTACAAGGCCCGGGAACGTATTCACCGCAGCGTTGCTGATCTGCGATTACTAGCGACTCCGACTTCATGAGGTCGAGTTGCAGACCTCAATCCGAACTGAGACCGGCTTTTTGGGATTCGCTCCACCTTACGGTATCGCAGCCCTTTGTACCGGCCATTGTAGCATGCGTGAAGCCCAAGACATAAGGGGCATGATGATTTGACGTCATCCCCACCTTCCTCCGAGTTGACCCCGGCAGTCTCCTATGAGTTCCCACCATGACGTGCTGGCAACATAGAACGAGGGTTGCGCTCGTTGCGGGACTTAACCCAACATCTCACGACACGAGCTGACGACAACCATGCACCACCTGTATACCGACCTTGCGGGGCAACCATTTCTGGAAGTTTCCGGTATATGTCAAGCCTTGGTAAGGTTCTTCGCGTTGCATCGAATTAATCCGCATGCTCCGCCGCTTGTGCGGGCCCCCGTCAATTCCTTTGAGTTTTAGCCTTGCGGCCGTACTCCCCAGGCGGGGAACTTAATGCGTTAGCTGCGACACGGAGACCGTGGAAAGGTCCCCACATCTAGTTCCCAACGTTTACGGCGTGGACTACCAGGGTATCTAATCCTGTTCGCTCCCCACGCTTTCGCTCCTCAGCGTCAGTAACGGCCCAGAGAACTGCCTTCGCCATCGGTGTTCCTCCTGATATCTGCGCATTCCACCGCTACACCAGGAATTCCATTCTCCCCTACCGCACTCTAGTCTGCCCGTACCCACTGCAGGCCCGAGGTTGAGCCTCGGGTTTTCACAGCAGACGCGACAAACCGCCTACGAGCTCTTTACGCCCAATAATTCCGGACAACGCTTGCACCCTACGTATTACCGCGGCTGCTGGCACGTAGTTAGCCGGTGCTTTTTCTGCAGGTACCGTCAAGCCGAAGCCCTTCTTCCCTACTAAAAGAGGTTTACAACCCGAAGGCCGTCATCCCCCACGCGGCGTTGCTGCATCAGGCTTTCGCCCATTGTGCAATATTCCCCACTGCTGCCTCCCGTAGGAGTCTGGGCCGTGTCTCAGTCCCAGTGTGGCCGGTCACCCTCTCAGGCCGGCTACCCGTCGTCGCCTTGGTGAGCCATTACCTCACCAACTAGCTGATAGGCCGCGAGTCCATCCTTGACCGAAAAACTTTCCACCCGCACCCGATGCCGGGGCAGGTCGTATCCGGTATTAGACGCCGTTTCCAGCGCTTATCCCAGAGTCAAGGGCAGGTTACTCACGTGTTACTCACCCGTTCGCCACTAATCCACCCAGCAAGCTGGGCTTCATCGTTCGACTTGCATGTGTTAAGCACGCCGCCAGCGTTCGTCCTGAGCCAGGATCAAACTCTCCGTAAAAAAATTACGACCCCCAACCCCGAAGAGAAGGAGAGTCAAGTTTGACCTCTAGCAAATAAGACATCGCTCCGACCCGAAAGCCGGAAGCTGACATCAATTTCCAAAGGAATCCCAACCCGATCCGAAGATCAAGGCCGGGGTATAAAATTGGCATTGAACATAGTGCACGCTGTTGAGTTCTCAAGAATCGGACACAT
>NZ_PSWB01000056.1:0-1863 GCF_002931865.1 Rathayibacter sp. AY1C7
GCATCCTCTTCTCCCGCCCGCACTCCGCACGACAGGAACGAGCACCCATGACGCTGTCCACTCCTCAGACCGCCTACGCCTCCGCCAAGCTCCAGGGCACCGGAGTGGGACGCGGGCTGGCCCTCGGGCCGGTCCTGCGCATGCCGGAGCCGCTGCCCGAGCCCGAGGACACCGCCAGCACCCGCAGCGTCGCCCAGGAGGAGGAGCGCGCCGTCTCGTCGCTGTCCGCCACCGCCGCGACGATCCGCCACCGAGGCGAGCGGGCCGGCGGCTCGGCGAAGGACGTCCTCGACGCCCAGGCCCTGATGGCCGAGGACCCGTCCCTCGCGGACGACGTCAAGGCGCGGATCGCTGGGGGCAAGACCGCGGAGCGCGCCGTGCACGAGGCCTTCGCCGGCTTCCGCGACCTGCTCGTGGCGATGGGCGGCTACATGGCCGAGCGCGCGACCGACCTCGACGACGTCTCGCAGCGCGTCGTGGCGCACCTCCGCGGCGTCGCCGCTCCCGGCGTCCCCGAGTCGGACGAGCCGTTCGTGCTCGTCGCCCGCGACCTCGCTCCGGCCGACACGGCGCTGCTCGACCTCGAGAAGGTCCTCGGCCTGATCACCAGCGACGGAGGACCGACCTCGCACACGGCGATCCTCGCCCGGGAGAAGTCGATCACCGCCATCGTCGGCACCACCGGCGCCCTCGACCTGCGGGACGGCCAGCTCGTCATCCTCGACGCCACCTCCGGCGTCGTGACGGTGAACCCCTCGGACGCCGAGATCGGCGCCGCGAAGTCCTCGATCGCCGAGCGCGCCGAGATGCTCGCCGCACCGGTCGTCCCCGGCGCGCTGGCCGACGGCCACGCCGTGCCGCTGCTCGCGAACCTCGGCTCGGCCGACGGCGCTGCGAACGCGGTCGAGCTCGGCGCCGAGGGAGTGGGGCTGTTCCGCACCGAGTTCCTCTTCCTCGACGCGAAGGAGGCGCCCTCGGTCGCCGAGCAGGCGGAGCAGTACACGCGCCTGCTCGCCGCGTTCCCCGGCCGCAAGGTCGTCGTCCGCGCGCTCGACGCCGGCGCCGACAAGCCGCTGAGCTTCCTCAACGACGACCACGAGGAGAACCCCGCCCTCGGTCTCCGCGGACTGCGTGCGCTCCGCGCCAGCGAGCAGATCCTCCGCGACCAGCTCACCGCCCTCGCCCAGGCCGATGCCGCGACCGACGCCGACCTCTGGGTCATGGCGCCGATGGTCGCGACCGTGGACGAGACCCGCTACTTCACCTCGATGGCGCGGGAGCTCGGCATCCGCACCGCCGGAGTGATGGTGGAGGTCCCCTCCTCCGCCCTGCTCGCCGACCGCATCCTCGGAGTCGCGGACTTCGCCTCGATCGGCACCAACGACCTGACCCAGTACACGCTCGCCGCCGACCGCATGCTCGGCACGGTCTCGGCGTTCCAGGACCCGTGGCACCCGGCCGTGCTCCGCCTCGTCGGCGAGGTCGGCCGCGCGGGAGCGGCGCTGGGCAAGCCCGTCGGGATCTGCGGAGAAGCCGCCGCCGACCCGCTGCTCGCCGTGGTCCTCGTCGGCCTCGGCGCCACCACCCTCTCGATGTCGCCGTCGGCTCTCGCCGACGTCCGCGCCGAGCTTGCCGAGCACACCCTCGACGACGCCAAGCGGTACGCGGAGCTCGCTCTCGCCGCCGACAGCGCCGTCGACGCCCGCTCCGCGGTCACCGAGGCGATCGCCGCCTCCTGATCCCGGATCACCAGCCCCACCCCCTGCACCACCCCGCCACTCGGGAGCCGGGACGCCTCAGGAGCGTCCCGGCTCCCGAGTGGCGGGGTGGTGCAGGGGGTGGGGCTGGTGATCCGGGATCAGG
>NZ_PSWB01000057.1:0-1828 GCF_002931865.1 Rathayibacter sp. AY1C7
CCGCGGTCGGTCGGTGATCCGACGGCCGGTGGGGGTCGTCCAGACGACGGTGCCGTCCGGATGGAGGGCGTAGGTCCAGCGGTCGCCGTGGCGGACGTGGTGGTGCGCGACGCAGAGCGAGGCCAGGTTGCCGAGGGCGGTCTCGCCTCCGTTCCGCCACTCGAGGGTGTGGTCGGCCTCGGCCGTCGAGGACGAGCGGGTGCAGCCGGGGAACCGGCAGGTCCGGTCGCGCAGCTGCAGCTGGAGGCGCATCCGAGGGGGCGGGACGCGGAGGGTCCTGCCGACCGACGTCACCACTCCCGTGTCCGGATCGGTCAGCACCCGCGTGAAGGTGGCCGCCGTGCGGACGAGCTCCCGGGCGACGTCGGCGGGGACGAGACCGTAGCCGTCGAGTTCGGCCGGCGCGTCGTCGAGGCCGACGGCGGTGCTGGCGGCCAGGGTGAGGCGCACGTCGGCGCGGACTCCGGAGACCGAGGCGTGGATTCCGGAGCCCGAGGCACGGACGGCGCTCGCTCCTTCTCCCGAGGATCCGTCTGCGGAGATGTCGCCGTCGATGAGCAGATCGACGAGCGCGTCGGCCCGCAGCTGCGCGAGCGTCCGGCCGTCGCCGAGGGAGATGTCAGCGTCTCCACCGGCGCCGCCACCCGTCTCCGCGCCGAGCCCGGCACCAGCACCAGCACCAGCACCAGCACCAGCACCAGCACCAGCACCAGCACCAGCGTCCGTCCGCGCGCCGACTGCCACCGGAGCATCGCCACGGGCACCAGCACCGCTCTGTGCAGTCGCAGTCGCACTCGCACTCGCACTCGCACTCGCACCTGCACCTGCACCTGCACCTGCACCTGCACCTGCACCTGCACCTGCACCTGCACCTGCACCTGCACCGAACCCGATCCCCGCCGCGTCCGCCCCGTCGCGGAGCGAGCGGGCGATCCGGTCGAGACGGTTGTAGGCGCCGACCGCGACCGGGGCCGGCAGCAGGGCGCAGAGCGTGGCCATGCCGTCGGCCTCTGCTCCGAGCCACACGCTGCGATCCTCTCGGGCGCGGGCGTGGCGCTCGGTGAACGGCTGCTCGTGCAGCTCGTCGCGCAACCGCGCCACGGTCCGGCGGAGCTGGGTGGGCGTCTGCGTGAGCGCCGCGGCGGCCGCCCGCTCGTCGAAGGACGCGCGCGACGGAGCGGGGAGGGTCGCGGCGGCGGCGCAGACGACCTCGCCGGCCTCCCAGAGGATCCGGGCCTCGGCCAGGAGGGTGCGGGTCGCCGGGAGGTCCTCGATGAGGAGCCGAGCGTGCTCGAGACGCCGAGACGCCACGCGCTCCGACATCCCGAGCGCCGTCGCGAACTCGGCTCGGATCGAGCGCTCCACGAGGTCTCCCGCCTCGCTCCGGGAAAGACGACTCCCCCGCGCGAACGACTCCGGCACGAGCAGCGCCGCCCGGTACGCCGTGTGCAGGGCGACGGCCCCCGCGAGCAGCACCGGTGCCGAGGAGCGGGCGAGCCCCGCCGCGAGACCGGCGAGCGCGCGCACCGCGCCGAGCGTCTGCGCCGTCTCGCCCGCGCGCACCGCCTCGACCGCCTGCGCCGCGTCACCCGAACTTCTCATACGTGTATTGAATCAGCGACCACCGACATCGGGCCGGGGCCCGTGACCAGGATCGGGACAACGGAGCCGGTACCCCGCCTGTGGAGGGAAGACCGGCGGCGAGCGCAAGCTTGCACATCCCTGTCCGCGCGATTCCTGAGCCGAGCCACCAGCCCGCGCCGCCGGTCTTCCCTCCACAGGCGGGGTACCGGCTCCGTTGTCCCGATCCTGGTCACGGGCCCCGGCC
>NZ_PSWB01000058.1:0-1425 GCF_002931865.1 Rathayibacter sp. AY1C7
AGCCTGAGATCTGATGGGTAGACGCAAGTCGAAATCGGTGATCCTATGCTGCCAAGAAAAGCATCGACGCGAGGTTCTAGCTGCCCGTACCCCAAACCGACTCAGGTGGTCAGGTAGAGAATACTAAGGAGATCGAGAGAATCGTGGTTAAGGAACTCGGCAAAATGCCCCCGTAACTTCGGGAGAAGGGGGGCCTGAGGCGTGAACGGACTTGCTCCGGGAGCGTTCGATGGCCGCAGAGACCAGTGGGAAGCGACTGTTTACTAAAAACACAGGTCCGTGCTAAGTCGCAAGACGATGTATACGGACTGACGCCTGCCCGGTGCTGGAAGGTTAAGAGGAACGGTTAGCCGCAAGGCGAAGCTGAGAATTTAAGCCCCAGTAAACGGCGGTGGTAACTATAACCATCCTAAGGTAGCGAAATTCCTTGTCGGGTAAGTTCCGACCTGCACGAATGGCGTAACGACTTCCCAGCTGTCTCAACCGCGAACTCGGCGAAATTGCATTACGAGTAAAGATGCTCGTTACGCGCAGCAGGACGGAAAGACCCCGTGACCTTTACTATAGTTTGGTATTGGTGTTCGGTGTGGCTTGTGTAGGATAGGTGGGAGACGTTGAAGCGGGCACGCTAGTGTTCGTGGAGTCATTGTTGAAATACCACTCTGGTCACTCTGGATATCTAACTTCGGACCCTAATCGGGTTCAGGGACAGTGCCTGATGGGTAGTTTAACTGGGGCGGTTGCCTCCCAAAGAGTAACGGAGGCGCCCAAAGGTTCCCTCAACCTGGTTGGCAATCAGGTGGCGAGTGTAAGTGCACAAGGGAGCTTGACTGTGAGACTGACAAGTCGAGCAGGGACGAAAGTCGGGACTAGTGATCCGGCAGTGGCTTGTGGAAGCGCTGTCGCTCAACGGATAAAAGGTACCTCGGGGATAACAGGCTGATCTTGCCCAAGAGTCCATATCGACGGCATGGTTTGGCACCTCGATGTCGGCTCGTCGCATCCTGGGGCTGGAGTAGGTCCCAAGGGTTGGGCTGTTCGCCCATTAAAGCGGTACGCGAGCTGGGTTTAGAACGTCGTGAGACAGTTCGGTCCCTATCCGCTGCGCGCGCAGGAAATTTGAGAAGATCTATCCCTAGTACGAGAGGACCGGGATGGACGAACCTCTGGTGTGTCAGTTGTTCCGCCAGGAGCACCGCTGATTAGCTACGTTCGGAACGGATAACCGCTGAAAGCATCTAAGCGGGAAGCCGGCTTCGAGATGAGATTTCCATCCCTTCGGGGGAGAGGCTCCCAGCCAGACGACTGGGTTGATAGGCCGGATGTGGAAGACAGGACTAAAGACTGTCGGAGCTGACCGGTACTAATAAGCCGATAACTTGATAATCACTACACTCATACCGTTGTAAAGGCTGGTAGGAGTGG
>NZ_PSWB01000059.1:0-1192 GCF_002931865.1 Rathayibacter sp. AY1C7
GGGGTGACGGCGTGCCTTTTGAAGAATGAGCCTGCGAGTTAGTGCTCTGTGGCGAGGTTAACCCGTGTGGGGCAGCCGTAGCGAAAGCGAGTCCGAATAGGGCGATTCAGTCGCAGGGTCTAGACCCGAAGCGAAGTGATCTATCCATGGCCAGGTTGAAGCGACGGTAAGACGTCGTGGAGGACCGAACCCACTTCAGTTGAAAATGGAGGGGATGAGCTGTGGATAGGGGTGAAAGGCCAATCAAACTTCGTGATAGCTGGTTCTCTCCGAAATGCATTTAGGTGCAGCGTTGCGTGTTTCTTGCCGGAGGTAGAGCTACTGGATGGCCGATGGGGCCCAAAAGCTTACTGACGTCAGCCAAACTCCGAATGCCGGTAAGTGAGAGCGCAGCAGTGAGACTGTGGGGGATAAGCTTCATAGTCGAGAGGGAAACAACCCAGACCACCAACTAAGGTCCCTAAGCGCGTGCTAAGTGGGAAAGGATGTGGAGTTGCACAGACAACCAGGAGGTTGGCTTAGAAGCAGCCACCCTTGAAAGAGTGCGTAATAGCTCACTGGTCAAGTGATTCCGCGCCGACAATGTAACGGGGCTCAAGCACGCCACCGAAGTTGTGGCATTGACATTAGTGGTAGGCCTTCGTGGTCCAGCCGTGTTGATGGGTAGGAGAGCGTCGTGTGGCGAGTGAAGCGGCGGTGTGAACCAGCCGTGGATGCCACACGAGTGAGAATGCAGGCATGAGTAGCGAAAGACGGGTGAGAAACCCGTCCTCCGGAAGACCAAGGGTTCCAGGGTCAAGCTAATCTTCCCTGGGTAAGTCGGGACCTAAGGCGAGGCCGACAGGCGTAGTCGATGGACAACGGGTTGATATTCCCGTACCGGCGAAGAACCGCCCAAGACAATCCAGTAGTGCTAAGTATCTGAATCCCTTTGATGGATCCCTTCGGGGTGAAGCGTTGGGCCTAGCGTACGACCCCGTGCTGGTGCGTTTAGCGTATTAACAGGTGTGACGCAGGAAGGTAGCCGAGCCGGGCGATGGTTGTCCCGGTCTAAGGATGTAGGGCGAACGATAGGCAAATCCGTCGTTCATACAGCCTGAGATCTGATGGGTAGACGCAAGTCGAAATCGGTGATCCTATGCTGCCAAGAAAAGCATCGACGCGAGGTTCTAGCTGCCCGTACCCCAAACCG
>NZ_PSWB01000006.1:0-151650 GCF_002931865.1 Rathayibacter sp. AY1C7
GGTGGGGGTGGAGGCTGCGGCTTTGGCGGCGAGGGCGTCGGTGAGGTCGGTGGTGCGGGTGGTCTTGGTGGTGTCGACGAGGGTGCTGCCGAGGATGGGGCCGAGGGTGGGGCGGTTGGTGAAGGTGAGTCCCTTCTCGGTCCAGGTGGTGGGGGTGTCGTGGAAGTCGAGGAGGACGGGGGATCCGTTGTCGGTGATGGCGGCGGTGGTGGTGAGGGTGGCGCCGGTGACGGTGCGGCCCTGGAGGGAGCTGAGGTCGAAGCGGAGGTAGCCGACGCGGGTGTAGCTCTGGTCGGTGGTGGTGGAGGCGCTGGTCTTGACGAGCATTCCGGTGATGGCGCCGTAGTTGGTGCCCGCTGATGCTCCGCCCTGGACGTAGGAGTCGGCGGTCGGGTAGAGACGGACCTTCGTCCTGTCGACCACCGTCACCGGAACGCTCGCCGAGCGGATGACGCCGCCCGATTCGACGAGCACGCCGATCACGGCGGTCCCCGCGGTGCGCCCGGTGACCGAACCCGACCGGTCGACGGAGGCGACGGCGGGATCGGAGGAGCCCCAGGTGAGCCTCACCGAGGACGCGGGGAGCGTCCGCCCGTCCGGCCCGGTACCCGTCGCCGAGGCCGCGGCCGTTGCGCCGGCCTGCACCTCGGACGCGGAGATCGCGGCCGTCGCGAACGAGAGGCTCTTGTCCGGCACGTGCACGTGCGCGTCCTCGGTGAAGCTGTAGATCCTGACCTCCCGCAGCGCCGTCCAGACGTCCTTCGTGCCGTCCCCGTGACCGACCAGGCGGACGAACCGGGTATCGGAGGGCATCGCCGCAGCGACGGAGGCCCATCCGCCGGTCCCGAGGTAGGACCCGGAGGTACGAGCGGTCCACGTCCGGCCGTCGGGGGAGCTGAGGAGATCGAACTTCGACAGTCGACTGGAGTTGGCGACCCAGGAGAGGTCGAGGCGCTCGACCGCCGTGGCGCGCGCGAGCTGCCACGTGATCGAGTTGTCGCCCCACGTGGACCAGTACGTTCCCTCGGTCCCGTCGAAAGTCACCTCCGGTGACCCCGCCGTCGTCCGGGAGGCGACCGCGCTCTCGATCCGGATCGGCCCCGGTGTGAGGAGGACGCGGTAGGTGGTCGGAGTCCTGCCGGGCTCTGTGATGGTGGTCGAGGCCCAGCCGGGAACGGCGGCGGGCGAGGTCGAGGTGACGACCGATCCGGCCGCGGCCTGCGCGGCGACCACCGGCACCGGGCCGGTCGGGTCGACTGCTGCTGTGTAGGCGACGTCGTCGCCCGCGAAGGACGGGAGGGGGGTGCCGCCCACCGTCACGCCGGTGGCCCGGCTCGTCCCGACCGCATCCAGTGACCACGATGACAGGCCGACGACCGGGGCTGCCGCTGCCACGGGGGCGTCGCCGTGGAGCGGGGAGAACTGCACGGCGATCTGGACGCTGTCGGTCCCGGAGGCCGCGATGGTCAGCTTCCTGTCGGCGAGGTTCGAGCTCTGACCGGCCGGTCGCGGTGAGGTGGCCAGGGGAGCGGCGTCCATGACGGAGAACCGGAAGGAGTCGTCGGTGACGATGCGGGCCAGCATCCTTTGGCCGTCGCGGTAGAGGGTGGCGCTGCGGCCGTCGTCCGAGACGTCGATCAGGGCCTCGGTGTTCATGGACCAGAGCGCCTCGACGGGGCCGGACCGCTCGAGCTCGTCCTGCACGAGGAACTGGTCGCGTCCGTCGAAGAGCTTCACGCCCCGCTGCCAGGTGGTGCCGCCCGGGAGAAGGGCGGACAGGTCGCTGACCGCCAGCGACGAGGAGGCGTTGGCGTCCGAGCGGATCATCGTCGACCGCCCGGTCGCGTAGGCGGTCGAGCTTCTGAAGGGGTCGACGAGGAGGGTGCTGTGCGCCTCCTGCCTGTTGCGGTAATAGGTCCACCTCGACTCGCCCTCGAAGTAGCCGGCGAGGCTGTAGTCGTCCCGTCCGAGGTCGGAGGACCACCTCTCGCCCAGAGCGTCGAGGATGAAGGAGCCGGAGTCCTGGTGCTGGTGCCCGCTCGTGGGGCTGCTGGCCGAGCGGAAGCCGACGGAGGTGCCGTCCGCGTCCCAGGACGATCTCATCGTGCTCACGCCGGCGGCTGCGGAGAAGGAGTCCCTCGACGCCCCGGGGCCGGCCGCGGCGGTCGTGGCGGCTTGGTACCAGATGAGCCGCTGCGCATCGCTGCCGGTCTGCTTGCCGCCGACGGAGAGGAAGTCGGCGTTGTCGAACTTCTTCGCCAGGTACAGCTGCGACGGCGGGTTGAGCTGCGTCGAGTCGCTGTCGCCGAAGTCGTACATCTCCTTCGACGCCCCGAGCATCTGCACGGGGAAGTAGCCCGTCGTGCTGACGCCGGGCGAGGCTGCCAGGCCCCAGTCCGTCCCGGTTGCGACATCGAGTGTGCTCAACGCAGAGGCGAGA
Organism: Rathayibacter sp. AY1C7; assembly: GCF_002931865.1. Classification (NCBI taxonomy): domain Bacteria; kingdom Bacillati; phylum Actinomycetota; class Actinomycetes; order Micrococcales; family Microbacteriaceae; genus Rathayibacter; species Rathayibacter sp. AY1C7. The sequence goes on from NZ_PSWB01000006.1 coordinate 2,441, forward strand.
TACCGCGTCGCGTACTCCCAGTACGTCGGCCCCTCGGCGTACCCGCCGTCGGGCCCGAACTGCGCGAGGCCCCGGCGGAGACTGGGGGTCGCGTAGTCGAGGATCCGATCGGAGAGGCCCGCATTGTCCTGCGCCGTCGCGACTGCACCGGCGATCATCCCTCCGTTCGCCACGATGTTCCAGTTGTTGGTGACGACGGCCCAATTGCCGCCGTACGCGTAGGGGCCGGAGGTGTTCGCCGGCGCGGAGTAGACGGGCACGGACGGCTGGAGGCCGAGCCGTTGGATGGCGGAGCTCAGTGTGCTCCGCTGGGAGGGTGTCCAGCGGGCGTAGAGCCAGTCGTAGCCGATGGCCATCCCCTGCGTCATCTCGGCGGTGTCGAGGAAGTGATCCGGATTCCAATCGGCGAACTTCGATGCCGCGTCGAGATCGAGCCAGAGCCGGTCCGCGTACACGGGGGACCCGGTCACCAAATAGCTGATGCCCAGAGTCCGGGCGCGCTGGACGAGGGTCTGCGACGTCTCCAGGATGCGGATGCCGTCCGGAGAGCTCCGCTTCAGAACCGGTTCAGTGAGCATCCGGTCGGCCTCCGCGCGGACGCGGTTCCATACGGCGGTGACGGCGGGATCGGACGACACCGACGCTCGCAGATCGACGACCGACTGCTGGTCGAGCTCGAGCCTCGGGTGCGCCGTCGTGACGTCGGTGGCCGTGGGGCCGCTGCCCGCGGCGGCTGCGCTGCCGGCCGGTGACACCGCGCCGAGAACGGCCAGCAGAGCGATGACCGAGGATACCGCGAGCGCCTTGCCGAAGCGGAGGAACCGCCGGCGCGAGGAGGAGGACCGGTTCGGCCGTCGGTGAGAGCGGTCGTGCAGGGGAGTCGCTTCAGGGGCGTCGAGCATGATGGCGCGTCCTCCCGGGATTGCCGATGCGGTGCGCTTGCGACGGTATCCACGGTGAGGAGCGATCGGGCCGGACTGACGAAGCCTCGAGGCCGGTGACCCTCGAAAGGGTAGGAGGAGACGCGGATCGTCCGCTCCGGGGTGCGGGCTCAGCGCTTCCGAGTGCGGAGCAGGAAGACGATCTGGACGATGAGGACGGTGAGCTCGGTGACGACCTCGGCGGCCAGACCCCCGGGCGCGCCGAACGTCCGGGACAGCAGCCAGATGAGCACCGGCCCCGTCGCCGCTCCGACGAGCGCGCTGTTGCGCAGCGCCTTCAGGCGACGGAGAGCGACCAGGCCGAGACCGCCGGTAGCCCGCGACACGCAGGTGATGGCGATGACCCCTCCGCAGAGAGCGGTGATGGGGAGCGGGAGGGTGATCTCGCCGCTGAACAGGATCTGCGACGCGAAGCCCCCGAAGAAGGCGAAGCCGGTTCCGGCGACGAGCCCGAGGACGGCGTTGGCGCCGACGGCGCGCGCGATGCGGCGGAAGCGGTCGGTATCGGATCCGGGCGCCCCGACCCATGCCTGCAGCGCGTTGGGAAAGGCGGCGAGCAGCGCCAGCACCAGGCGCTGGAGCCGCTCCGCGGCGGAGAAGACGACGAGAGCTCCCGGCGAGGCCGCTCCGACGATCGCCACCGGCAGGGCGATGTAGGCCGCGCTGGCCAGTCGTCCCTGGAGGGCGACGTTCTGCGCGCGGACGGCACGGAGGATCCGGCGCGGGCCCAGAGAGCGCAGGAACCCGAGTCGGCTCCCTGCAGCGGACCAGCCGAGGACCGGAGGCACGATCGTACCGACGGCGAGTAGCAGCGGGTAGACCGCCAGCGGCGCTCCCGCGGCACTGATCAGGAGCACGGTGAGCCCGTTGGCGGCCAGTCTGGGCAGAGCGTCGAAAAGCAGGATGTTCCGCGGCTGGCCTGCGCCGATGAAGAACCACGCCGGCGACAGCGTGCTCAGTGCGATTGCGACGGCGATCCACGCGGCCGCGACCGGATCCGCCGGCGCGAGCAGGCCGGTGACGATCACCACGGGGACGACCAGCGGCAGGAAGACGAGGACTTTCGTCGCCGTGGCCAGAGCATAGGTCTGCGATCGAGCCCGCCGCCCCATCCGGGCGATCCGCTGGGGGCCGTTCAGGCCCCAGCCGAGTTCGACGACGACCGCTGCGGCGGACCCGATGGACTGGGCGACGGCGACGGACGCCCACGCCGTCGCTCCGAAGGAGCTGGTGATGGAGGGGATGACGATCAGCGGGCTCAGGGCGCTGATCAGAGGGATCAGGACGAAACCGAGGAGGCGAAGGATCGGCTTCGAGCGCCGCGGACCGTTCGGAGCGGCTCCCCGCATCTACTTCTCCACGAGACCGTGGAGACCCACGATCATCGCGGCGACGTGGGGTCGGCGGCGGGACAGCTCCGCGACCGAGGCGGCGACTCCGCGCGGATCGCGGGCGCTGAGGGCGCCCCGCAGCATCTGCGTGGCGACGAAGTCTCCGTAGGCGCGGGAGTCCAGGGCGTCGCCGTGGCGGGCGAGCCAGGCGGCACTCGCGCGCCAGTCCGCCGTCTTCGAGATCGAGGCGGCGGAACCCTGCTGGACGTGCACGAGAGCGAGGGGGACGTAGGTCATCCGCGCGTCGGCCGCAGCCCACCGCGCGACGAGGTCCCAGTCCTGGTGCTTCTTCATCGAGGGGTCCCACGGGTGCTCGTCCAGGAGGCGCCTGCTCGCGAGCAGGGAGCTCGTCTGGATGTACCCCGTGCCGTGCTTGAGGCTCGGACGGGCGACGAGATAGGACGCGACGGACTGACCCGCCGCGAGCTCGCGCGTCGGCAGCCGGCGCACGCCGTCGCCCGACTCGTGGAAGTAGGTGGCGGTGTAGCAGAGATCGGCCGAGGACTCGGAGAGCGCCTTCACCTGGTGAGCGAGCTTCTCCGGCTCCCACCAGTCGTCGTCGTCGAGGAACGCGACGTGCGAGGTCTCGGCCGCTCGGGCTCCGGTGCTGCGGGCGTTCGCCCCGCCGGTTCTGCCCGCCGTCACCAGGAGGACCTCGTCCTCGAGAAGACTCCGCACGTGGTGCTCGCGGGAGGGGTCGTCGAGGACGACGACCGTCCGGCCTCCAGCGCCCGTCTGTCCGCGCACCGACTGCAGAGCGCGGGCGAGCGCAGGCCTGCCGAGGGTCGGGACGACGGTGGTCACGTCGCGGGTGGTGAGGCTCATCGGGTCCCCGCTCCGCGGAGCGTGTTGCGGAGGATCAGTCCGGCCAGCGCGAACGGCTCCACGAAGTACCGGGTGCAGAGGCGCCGCGGATCGTGCAGGAACCTCCACGCCCACTCCAGGCCGACCGAGCCGAGCCAGCGCGGACTCAGCTCGACAGCGCCCGCGATGTAGTCGACGGCCCCGCCCACGGTGGCGATGTACGCGTCGGGAAGGTCGTCCCAGTGCTCGTCCAGGAATCGCTCCTGCTTCGGCATCCCGAGGCCGACGATGAGGAGGGTCGGCGCGTGGCTGCGGATCGCGTCGACCACCGACTCCTCGTCCTCCCGTGCGAAATACCCGGACGTCCCGGCCACGTCGTCGACGGCACGCGCCCTGCTCCAGGCGCTGACGGCCGCGGCGTTGATCTCCTCGGTGCCGCCGAGGATGAAGACCCGGCGGCCGGGCGAGCGCGTGTCGGACCAGAGCGCGTGGATCCAATCGGTCGACCCGATGCGCTCCTCGGTCGTGACCCGGCGCTTCAGGGAGGCCAGGGCCAGGACGGGCCACCCGTCGATCACCGCGATGTCGCTGCGCTCGTAGAACCTGCGGAACCAGGCGTGCTTGAGGTGGAGGTAGCTGCTGTGCAGATTGTGGTTGAGGATCAGCGTCGGCCCGGAGGGCTCGCTCGACACGAGGTCGGCGACTCGCGCAGCGGTCATCGGAGTGACCTTCACGGAGAGAAGGGGGACCTGGACGGCTGCCGGTCGTTCATGCACGGTGGGTGCTCTTTCTGATCAGTGCCTTCTGGACAGCGGTGTCGAGAGTGTCGGCTGTTGCTTCGGGGGAGAGAAGAGTGGTGAACCTCGCCTGGAGCGCTGCTCCCAGCTGCTCCTTGTCGGCGGTTCTGATCGCTGCGAGGACGCCGACGGGATCCGACCAGTCGGTGACCGGCAGGAAGGCTCCGGCCGCGAACTCCTCGATCGGCGGGGTCGGCGTCGCCGCCACGGCAGTCCCGAACACGGCCGCGTCCACGAGCTTCGCGGGGAGCTGGTAGAGCGCTGCCGGGCTGCGGATGTCCATGGGGAGGACGAGCACGTCCACGTCCGCGTAGATCTCGGACAGCGGTGTCGTTGGAGGCCGCATGACCCACTGCGCCGCCACATCGGAGGGCGGCGTCCATGACTGGGCGAAGGTGACGATGCCGACGTCCGGATCGGCCCGCAGCAGGGCGTTCAGAGTGTCCGCGCCCTTGTAGCTGCGGACGGTCCCGATGAAGCCCAGAGTCAGACGGCCGTCGGTGGAGGGCCCGCGCGGCCGATCTCGCGTCGTCGACACCCGGGTGTGGGGGATGACCGCGGACGCGTCACCGAGATCGAAGCGCTCGGCGTACACCCCGCGGAGTCCCGCGCTCGAGAAGGTGACGAGGCCGGCGTCGCGCGCGATCCTGGCCTGGCTCCGGCGGAGCCGGGACGGAGCCTTCCGGCGCAGCGGATTCGCCTTCGCCCGGTTGAGGAGGGACTCGGATCGGAAGGCCTCCATGATCGAGACGTCGTCGTCGTCGAAATCCGCGACCACGACGGTGTTCGGGATGCGGGAGAGGCGCCGAGCCAGACGCGGCAGGGGGTCCGTCCCCTTCGAGAACCAGACGATGGTCCTCCGCTCCGACGCTGACGCGCGGACGTCCCGCTCGATGCGCGCCAGATCCCTCCGACCGAAAGGAACGACCTCCGCAGGGAACTGTCTCGCTCCGGCCCAGAGCTCCCCGTCCTCGAAGGCGAGAACCCGCACGCGTCCGAGCTCAGCCGCGGTGAGCGCCATGCTCAGCGCACGGCCCAGGGAGTTCGTCTTCGTCGAATCGCCGATGACGAAGGTCTCGGTGTCGATGATCTCAGGCATGTGAGCTCCGATCGGCTGGTCTGGTGCGGTCTGGTCGGGCAAGGGGGAGCATGCTGTCACCGCGAGGAGCGGGGGAGGGTCCTCACGCGGGTGCGGTCCCCTCCGCGCTGAGGTCTCGGCGTCCCCCGCCGCGTCGGAGGCGGTTCCGCTTCGCGGGGCGGAGCCGGGCGGGCGAGCGCGATCAGGTCCGGCGGCAGCGTCAGCGAGATCACGAAGATGCTCACTGAGACGACCCACGTCATCAGGTCGAAGGAGAAGGCCATCGCGAGCATCACGGCGACCTGGGCCCGCCCGAGGCGGTCGGAGCCGATCCATGCGCCCCCCATGGCCAGCACCATGAGGGCGAGCCCGATGCCACCGCTGATCGCGAGCGTCCAGATGAAGTGGTTGTCGATGACCAGGAAGCCGTCCTGCTGCAGCAGGCCCTGCGCGAAGATGCTCAGCTCCGAGAAGAAGCCGCTGCCGATCGCTCCGGTGGGAGAGCCGCGGTGCAGGAGCTGATCCGCGCTCGCCCACCCTTCGAGGCGGTGGCCGAAGGAGTCCGAGGTGGCCGCCTGAGTTGCGACGGCCGAGAGCCCGAAGTCGCCGAGGAAGATCGCGACTCCCGCCCCGATGACGATCAGGACGTTCTTCACCCGCGTCCGGGTGTTGGGAGCGAAGAAGAGGTAGACGACGAAGCCGATGGCCGCTGCGACGAACGCACTGCGCGTCCCCGAGAGGACGAGGCCGGCGACCGCAGCAGCGAGCGAGACGAGCCGGACCGTTCGGGACAGCTTCGACCCGAGAGCGAGGATCAGGAAGAAGCCGAACATCACGATGAGCGAGAAGATGATCGGGTGGCCGGTCGTGCCCTGGATCCGGATCAGGCCGGGGAGGAACGGGTTGTACCGGATGACGGGAAGACCCGCCGTGGTGAGGTTGCGGTAGCCCCAGACCGGCTCGGGCAGGACGGTGAGCTCGGCGATGCCGACGGCGACCTGCACGAGGACGGTGAGCGCCGTCCAGCGCAGCAGCGGCACCAGGTCCTGCTCGCCGAGGCGGGATACGACTGGGAACAGCAGCAGCGGCACCGCGATGAGGGCGAGGACGGTCGCCGGGGAGCTCGAGGAGATCAGGAGGCTCACCCCGGTCGTCCACACGAACCAGGCGAGCAGGAGGAGCCGCGTGCGCTTCCTCGGCCGCGTCCGCTCGCCGAACGCCCAGGCCAGGATGAGGAACACCGCGGCGACGCCCGTCGAGGCGTAGCGGACGGCGTCCGGAGCGGAGGTGCTCGCGCCGAGGCCGAGGACGAAGATCGAGAGGCCGACGGCGTAGCCGCGGAGACCGACGGCGCGCCGCGGGAAGGTGACGACCAGGAACAGCAGAGCGAGGGCGGCGGCGACGATCAGCAAGCGGCACGCCCCGTCCCCCGGAGTCCGGCGGCGCGCCGATTCCGGTGACGGAGGCAGGGCGATCCGGCCGAGGCCACTGGTCCCCGGTTCCGCGCAGCGGCCGACCTCGAGTACGGTCCGGTCACGCTGTCCGCACCGCGTACTTCTCCTCGGTGGAGGCCTTTGCGGGGCGCCACCAGTCCTCGTTGGCGCGGTACCAGTCGATGGTGGCGGCGAGTCCGGCGTCGAAGTCGGTGTAGCGGGGGCGCCAGTCGAGTTCGGTGCGCAGGCGGGTGGAGTCGATGGCGTAGCGGAGGTCGTGTCCGGCGCGGTCGGTGACGTGGTCGAAGGCGTCCTCGGGTTGTCCGAAGGCGGTGAGGATGCGGGTGACGACGTCGAGGTTGCTCTTCTCGCCGTCGGCGCCGATGAGGTAGGTCTCGCCGATCTCGCCGCGGTCGATGATGGCCCAGACGCCGGTGTTGTGGTCGTCGACGTGGATCCAGTCGCGGACGTTGGCGCCGGTGCCGTAGAGCTTGGGGCGGATGCCGTCGATGGCGTTGGTGATCTGGCGGGGGATGAACTTCTCGACGTGCTGGTAGGGGCCGTAGTTGTTGGAGCAGTTGGAGATCGTGGCGCGCACGCCGAAGGAGCGCACCCAGGCGCGCACGAGGAGGTCGCTGGCGGCTTTGGTCGAGGAGTAGGGGCTGGAGGGGTTGTAGGGGGTGTGCTCGGTGAAGCGCGCGGGGTCCTCGAGCTCGAGGTCGCCGTACACCTCGTCCGTCGAGATGTGGTGGTACCGCACGTCGTGCCGGCGCACCGCCTGCAGGAGCGCGAAGGTGCCGATGACGTTCGTCGCGAGGAAGGGCGTCGGGTCGTGCAGGGAGTTGTCGTTGTGCGACTCCGCGGCGAAATGGACCACCAGATCCGCGTCGGCGACCAGCCGGTCCACCAGCTCGGCGTCGGCGACGTCGCCCTCGACCAGCCGCACTCGGTCGGCGACGGGGGCGAGGGAGTCGCGGCTGCCCGCGTAGGTGAGCTTGTCGAGCACGGTGATCCGCGCGTCGGGACGCTCGCGCAGGGTGAGGTGGACGAAGTTGCTGCCGATGAAGCCGGCACCGCCGGTGACGAGGATCCGCACGGGTTCTCCTGGAGGTAACGAAGGTCGGGGGAGGCCGGGCTCAGCGGCCCGCGTTCACGCCTTCGAGGCTGAGCAGGCGGTGGAGGTAGGCGCCGTATCCGCTCTTGACCAGCGGTGCGGCGAGCTCGGCGAGGCGGGCGTCGTCGATCCAGGAGTTGCGCCAGGCGATCTCCTCGATGCAGCCGATCTTGAACCCCTGCCTCTGCTCGATCACGCGCACGAACTCCGTCGCCTCGATCATGGAATCGAAGGTCCCGGTGTCGAGCCAGGCCGTTCCCCGGTCGAGCACCTGGACGTTCAGCCGCCCCGCCTCGAGGTAGCGCTCGTTGATCGTCGAGATCTCGAGCTCGCCGCGGGCCGAGGGCGTGATCGTCTTCGCGATCGCCACGACGTCGTTGTCGTAGAAGTAGAGGCCGGGCACGGCGTAGTTGCTCCGCGGCTGCTCGGGCTTCTCCTCGATGGAGACGGCTCGGAAGTGCTCGTCGAACTCGACGACTCCGTAGGCGCGCGGGTCGGCGACCTGGTAGGCGAAGATGACGGCGCCCTCGATCGTGGTGTTCGCCGCGAGGGCGGTGCCCAGGGCGGTGCCGTGGAAGATGTTGTCGCCCAGGACCAGGGCGACGGACTCGTCGCCGATGAACTCCTCGCCGATCAGGAACGCCTGCGCGAGCCCGTCGGGGGAGGGCTGCACGGCGTACTCGATCCGCATGCCCAGGCTCGACCCGTCGCCCAGCAGTGCGCGGAACTGGTCGTTGTACTCGGGGGTCGTGATCACGAGGACCTCGTCGATCCCGGCCATCATCAGCGTCGACAGCGGGTAGTAGATCATCGGCTTGTCGTAGATCGGCATCAGCTGCTTCGAGATGCCCTTGGTGATCGGCCACAACCGCGACCCCGAACCACCCGCGAGGACGATGCCCCTCATCGGAGCAGCCCCGGGTGAGGAGCGGCGGCGGGGGTCCGCTGCACCGCCGAGGGGAGCGTGAAGATCTGCGGGGAGAGGGTCACGGAGCCGACTCTATCGGCGGCGCCTCGGTGCCTCCGCATGCCGGTGCAGCGGGCGCGGAACCCGTGGCGGGGACTGACGGTCGAGCGACCGCTGCCGACGCGATCCGACTCCGTGAGCGGCGCGCACGCCGCCTCCGCGTCCGTATCGCGCCTCCCACTCGGAAGCCGCCGGGCACGGGGATAACTTCTCCGACGTCCGCGGCTCCGCCTGCCGCGACGGAGAGAGGTACCGCCCTGTGCACGAGGTCATCGACCAGCGGGACTCCGCGCTCCTTACGTCTCCCGGTCCCTGCCGCCGATTCCCCCTGACGGGGGGAGTCCGCCCGTGCTGACCATCGGGATCGTCGCCCTCGATGCCTGGCACGTGGCTCCGCTCGAGCGCGCCTGGCGCCGCCAGGGACACCGCGTGGTCGTGGTGACCGGTGACCCGGAGGGGTTCAGCGGGGCGGAGCTCCGCACCAGCGTGCTCGCCCGCTTCCTCGAGCCCGCCGGCCGGAGGGGCGCCGGGTCCGTCGGGCTCGCCGTCGTCACGCGCCGGGCCCGCCGACTGCTCGCCCCGGAGCGGCCCGATGTCGTGGTGGCTCTCCCGGGGACGGCCGTGGAGCTCGCCGGGCTCGCTCCGACGACCGTCCTCCTGGCCGACGACCTCCCGGCGCTCCTGCGCCTCCGGTTCGAGGAGGAGCGCCACGGTGCTGTCGTCGTCACCCCGACGGAGCGGCTCGCGTCCGCCCTCGCGGGAACGGTCGTGCCCCTGGGCCTGCCGGACGCGTCGTTCCCGACACCGTCCGCCCCCGACGGGCCCCTCCGCTTCGCCGCCGTGGGAGCCTCCGGTCTCGACCGGGGCGCCGAGCGGCTCGATCTCCTCGCCCGGCTGGACGGCACCGAGTACGTCACCGTGATCGACGACGGCGGCGGGATCGCCGACGACCTCGCATCGGGGCTGCGCTCCGTCGGCGAGCAGGACCGCGACGGCGTCGTCGAGGTGCTCCGCCACTCCCACGCGTACGCCCATCTGACGCCGTCGACGACCGGCGCGGCCGCCGGACTCGACGCGCTGGCGAGCGGGCTGCCGGTCCTCGCGATCGAGTCGAGCGTCCTGGCCGATCTCTGCGCGGCGGGGGCGGGCGTGGTCCTCTCCGACGACGCGACGCGCGAGGAGTACGAGGACGCCCTCCACCGGCTCCGACGCGAGTGGACGGCTCTCTCCCGGGGGGCCGCCGAGCTCGCGCGGGAGCGCCCGTGGTCCGTCGCGGCCGAGGAGATCCTCGCCCTCGCGGAGGGACGCGTCCGTGTCGCCTGAACCGGTCCCGGCTGTCGGCGCCTCCGCCGACGCGATGCTGCCGAACGCCGTCGCCCTGCGCCTGGCCGCCGTGCTGGTGCAGTACACCCTGCGGACGCACGGCGTCCGCAGCCTCGTGGTGAAGGGCGAGGGTCTGCACCGCCAGGGGATTCGCGCGCCGATGACTTCGGCCGACGTCGACCTCTGGGGCGACCCCGAGCGCTTCGACGAGGCTCTCAAGCTGCTCGCCTCGATGGGCTGGCGCCGCCGCGCCGAGGCTCTCAGCTGGACCCTCTTCGTCGACCACTCGATCACGCTCGTCCACCCCTCGTGGCCGTGCGACGTCGACGTCCACCGCTCCTTCCCGGGTGCCTTCGAGGAGGAGCGGATCGTCTTCGACCGCCTCTGGGCGGCCGCCGAGGATCTGCCGCTGAGCGACGAGACCCTGCGGATCCCCGGGCGCGCGCACCACCTCGTGCTGCACGCCCTGCACCAGCTGCGCAGCGCGCGCTCCGCCTCGGCGACCACGGCGCTGACGGTTCTGAAGGCGCACGGCGCCGGCCTTCCGAGCGAGGAGCGCGAGGCGATCCGCGACGCGGCCGTCGAGCTCGGCGCGCAGACGCCGATGACGGAGCTCCTCACCTCCTGGGGAGTCCCCGCCGAGCCCGAGGAGCGCTACCGGCAGGCCCAGACTCTCTGGGACGTGCGCCGAAGCTCCGACCGGCACACCTTCAACTGGCTGCACGCCGTGGCGTCCGCTCCCTGGCGCCTGAAGGGAGGCCTGCTGCTGAGAGCCGCCTTCCCCACCCGCGCGGATCTCGAGGCGAGCCATCCCGAGGCGACGACGGTCCGGCGTCGGCTCCGGCTCCGGGGGGAGCGGACCCTGCGGGCGCTCCGAGGCCTCCCCTCCGCCCTCACCGGTTTCGCCCGGGTGGCGCTGAGCGGCCGCAGCGAGGAGCAGGGCCCGGCGTCCTCGTTCGAGGCGATCGCGGTGGCCACGGCGCCGGTGAGCGACCTCCCGGCCTCGTCCGACCCCGCGGCGAGCGCCGTGCATCCGGTGGAGGCCTCCGCCGAGGCGCAGGGTGGCAGCGCGCCGCCGGCGCAGCGCTTCGCCGTCGAGCGCACGGACCGTCAGGTCTACGTGCTCGACCTGTCCCGCCCGTCGGTGCCCCCGATCGTGCTCTCGCTGAGCGCCGCCTCGGTCTTCGAGGCCGCGATCCGGCAGCGCCGGCCCCGGGACGAGGTCGTCGACCTCCTCGCCGATCACTACGACGTCGACCCCGGGACGATGGGCCGCGACGTCGACGCCGTCCTGGCCGAACTCGACGTCCGCTTCCCGGGCGCGGTTCCCGACGGGGCACTCTCATGAGGGCCGCCCGTTCCCGATCCCTGCGGATCCTGCACGTCCTCGACTCCTTCGAGGACGGGGGCGCGCAGCGTGTGGCCCTCTCCCTGGGTGCGTGGAGCCGCGAGCACGGCTGCGAGACCGCCTACTGGGGGCGTCCCGGGCCGCTCAGCGACCGCGCCGCGCAGGAGTCGCCCGTCTTCGTGGTGCCGAGACCCGGACAGGGCTTCGCGGCCGATCTGCGCGAGATCGCACTCGCCGTCCGCCGGTTCCGCCCGCACGTCCTGCACGCCCACCAGCGCCGCGAGGCTCTGCTGGCCCTCCTCGTCGGCGCCGCGCTCGGTGTCCCCGTGGTCGAGCACGCGCACACCGAGCTGCCCGGGATCGACCGTCGAGCGCTCTCCTTCCGCTCCCGGCGGGTGTTCGCCGTCTCCGCCTCCGTGGGGCGGATGGTCGTCGAGGGCTACGGCCGCCCGCAGGAGCGCGTCGTGGTCACCGGCAACGCCCCGGCGAACGTCACCGCGGAGCCCGCGCTCGCGCCGGAACTCGCCGAGCCGGTCGTCCGCGTCCTCGGCATCGGGCGGCTCGCGGAGCAGAAGGACCCGATCCGCTTCCTCGCGGCAGTCGAGGCCCTCGCCCGGGTCCGGCCCGTCACCGGCACCTGGCTCGGCGACGGTCCGATGCTGCCGGTGCTGCGCGAGCGAGCCCGGGGGGCCGGAGTGGTCGACTTCGCCGGTCCGTCGGCGGACGTGACCGGAGCGCTGGACGCGGCGCACCTCCTCCTGTCGACCTCGCGGTGGGAGGGGACTTCGCTCGTGATGCTGGAAGCGATGGCACGCCGTCGCCCGGTCGTGGCGACCGACGTCGGCGGTGTGGGTGAGTTGCTCGCCGACGGTCGGGGCCTCCTGCTCCCCGCCGACGCCGACGGGGAGCGGATCGCCGAGCTCGTCGCCGCCGCTCTGGAGCGACCCGAGGGGCTCCTGATGCAGGCCGACCGCGCGAAGGCGTGGGTGGACGAGGCCGCCTCGCCCGACGCCGTCTTCGGACCCGTCGTCGCCGCCTACCGCGAGCTCGGGGGCCGACGGTGAGCGGGGGCGTGCACTCGGTGACCGTCGTGGCTCCCTGCTACAACGCGATCGCCCGGCTCGACGGCTTCCTCGCGCGGCTCGCACTCACTCTCGGACCGGGGACGCGGGTCGTCCTCGTCGACGACGCGTCCTCGGACGGCACGGCGGAGGTGCTCGAGAAGTGGGCCGAGGGACGCGAGGACGCCCGGGTCCTGCTCCTCGAGCAGAACGGCGGCGTCGCTGCCGCCCGGAACCGCGCCCTCGACGGCATCGACTCCGAGTTCGTCTGGTTCGTGGACGTCGACGACGAGTGGGACACGGAGATCCTCCGGACCCTCACCGCCGAGGCCGAGCGGACGGCGGCCGACGTCGTCGTCTGCCGGGCGCTCTACCGCACCCGGCAGTCGACCTCCGGACGCGTGATCGACGGTCTCGACCGACGCGAACTGGTCTCGTCCGAACTCGCTCTCGAGCGGATGGCGTCCGGGCGCCTGCACGGCTTCCTCTGGAACAAGCTCTTCCGCCGCGCCGTCCTGCAGGAGGAGCTCTTCCCGCGCTTGAGCTCCCAGTCCGACTTCGTCGGCGTGCTGCGGGCGGTCCAGGCGTCGGAACGGGTGCTCTTCGTGCCGGAGATCCTCTACTCCTACGTCTACACGGCGTCCTCGATCACCCGTCGGCGCGACCCGGACCTCCGGAACCTCCTGGTCTGCGCCGAGGAGATGCGCGCGGCGCTCGCCCGAACGTTCGAGGATGTGCCGCGCCCGCTGTCGGACTGGTTCACGACCTGGTTCTACGCCGTCCCCGTCGCGCTCACCCCGATCCGCCAGAACTCCGACGCGGCGCTCGTCGAGACCGGCGTCCGGCTCGGGTCCGAGGCGCTGCGCGACGTCCGCGTGCTCCGCTCCGCGCGGTCGCCGCGGCTGCTCGTCCTGGGGCTGGTGCTCAAGCACGTCCCCGCCGCCTTCACGGCGCTCAGCCGGATCCTCTACGCCGTGCACGACACCCGCCGCCGGCTCTCCGATCGGAGGAGCACCCGGTGGACGACGTGACCGTCCCCGTGCAGGCGGCCGCGACCGGCCCCTTCCGCACACCAGCTCCGTTCCCTCCCTCCCGCACCGACCCCCGAGGAGCACCGGCATGACCTCCTACATCACCGGCCGCATCGAGCGGATGCCGGCCAGCATCACCACGCTCGACGAGGCGGCGGAGGCCGTGCTCGAGCTGTCCCGGAGCGGCCGCGACGAGCTGGTCGTCACGCCGAACACCGACCACTTCGTGCGCTGGAAGCACTCCGGCGAGTTCCGGCGGTACTACGGCCGGGCGTCCCTCGTGGTGCTCGACGGGGCGCCTCTGGTCTGGCTGGCCCGCTCGTACGGCCACCGCACGGCGAGCCGCGTGACGGGCATCGACCTCTTCACCGAGGTCTGCCGCCGCGCGGCGCTCGAGGGTGCGCCGGTCGCTCTCATCGGCGGACGCCCCGGAGTCGGCGATCGCGCAGCCGCCGAGCTGCAGCAGCGCTTCGCCGGGCTCCAGGTTCCGGTCGTCGTCTCGCCGGAGCCGGCCGAGCTCGCGGACGACGCCTACCTCGCCCGCCTCTCCTCGACTCTGCGCACGGCCAACGTCCGCATCGTCGCGCTCTGCCTCGGCTCCCCCAAGCAGGAGGAGGTTCGCGAGCGCCTGCTCGTCGTCGGCGGCACGGGAGCGGTGTGCCTCGGCGTCGGCGCCGCCGTGGACTTCCTCGCCGGCGAGATCCCGCGGGCGCCGCTCGTGGTGCAGCGCCTCGGCCTCGAGTGGGCGCACCGGCTCAGCCGGGAGCCCGGCAGGCTCTGGCGGCGCTATCTGGGCGACGCCGTGCGGGTGCTGCCGAGCGTGGTCGCGGCCCTCCGCTACCGGGTGCGCCGTGCCGTCCGCTGAGCACGCGGGCGGCGTCGCCGGCGAGAGGCCGCTGGTCCTGGTCTGGAAGCGCGCGTGGCTGCAGGACTCCGAGACGTTCGTCCGCAATCAGATGCACGGACTCGAGCGCTGGCGCGCCCTCGGAGTGGGCCTCGAGCGCACCGGCTCGGGCGTCCTCCACGACCGCACGGACATCGTCCTGCACGATCCGATCACCCCTCGCGGGCGGCGGTCCCTCCTCCTGCGATGGCTCGGAGTGTCACGACGGCTCGACGCGATCGTCGATGAGCACCGGCCCGCCCTCATCCATGCACACTTCCTCATCGACGCCGTCTCCATCGCCCGGTACGCACGGAGGAGGCGCCTTCCGCTCGTCGTGACGGGGCACGGCTACGACGTGACCAGCTGGCCGCTCGCGACCGGAGCTCCGCGCCTGCTCCGACCCCTCGCCCGAGCTCACCGCGCCCTCGAGGCCCGCACCGTCTTCCGTACCGCGCACGCGGTGATCGGCGTGTCCCGCTTCATCACCGACGGGCTCCTGCGCCTGGGGGCGGACCCGCGGCGCACCGGAGTGGGCTACATCGGCGTCCCGACCTCCCGCCCCGAGGCCGCACCGGCTGCGGAGCGCGCGGGAATCGTCTTCGTCGGACGCCTCACCGACAAGAAGGGCGTTCCGGATCTGCTCGAGGCGTTCGCCGCCCTCCCCGGACCGATCCGGGACGTCCCCCTGACCGTCGTCGGCGACGGCCACCTGCGGGAGGCGCTCGTCGAGCAGGCGGCGCGGCTGGGCCTGCAGGTGACCTTCACCGGCTCCCTGCCCCCCGCCGAGGTCGCCCGCATCCTCGCCGGCGCCGCGGTCTTCTGCGCACCGTCGCGGACCGCGGCGACAGGCGACTCCGAGGGCTTCGGCATGGTCTTCCTCGAGGCCGCGCTCGCAGGCGTCCCCGTCGTCTCGTACCGCCACGGCGGCGTCCCGGAGGCGGTCCAGGACGGCGTCACCGGGCTGCTCGTCCCGGAGGGGGACGTGCCCGGCCTGACCGGGGCGCTCGCCGCCCTGCTCCGGGACCCGGACCGCGCGACGCGGATGGGCGCGGCCGGGCGGGAGCGCGTGCTCGCCTCGTTCGACCTCGCCGAGCGGATCCGCGACCTAGAGGACCTCTACGACCGGACGGCCGGGCGGTCAGCGTCGACGACGGACGGAGATCGCGGATGAGCCGCGCCGAGCACCGCGCCGACGATCCGCGACCTGGCCTCCGTCCGGCCTCCGCCGGGCGGGAAAGGTGAGCCTGCGCCGGAGCACCGTCGACGCGACCGCCTGGACGGCGGTCTCGTTCGCCGTCGCGCTCGTCGTGCAGCTCGGGCAGTTCGCGCTCCTGGCGAGACTGCTGGACCCCTCCGAGATGGGGATCATCGCGATCGTCGCCCTGCTCAACGCGTTCGTCGACATCTTCCTCGGCATGGGGGTCGCCCAGGCGATCATCCAGCGCCGGCGGGCGACCAGCTTCGAGCTCTCGTCGGTCTTCTGGCTCAACCTCTCCGTCGGGCTCCTGGTCACCGTCGCCGTCCTCCTGGGTGCCGCACCGATCGCCTCCCTGCTCGGGTCCGCCGCCGCGGCGCCGGTCCTCACCGTCGCCTCGCTCGTGTTCGTGGGCAGCGCAGCCGGGCAGGTGCCGAGAGCGGTGCTCGAGAAGGGGATCCGGTTCCGAGCGGTCGCCGTGTCCGAGACGATCGCTCTCGTCGGCGGCTTCGCCGTGACGGTCTGCCTCGCGGTCTCGGGCGCGGGGGCGCTCTCCTACGCGTGGGGGCTCGTCGCGACCGCGGCTCTGCGCTCCGTGCTCGCCCTCGTGCAGGCCCGCCGCTGGTTCCGGCTGCGGTTCCGGTTCCGGATCCGCGAGACCGCCCGCTTCCTCTCCTTCGGCGTCTTCCAGACCCTCGACGGCATCGTCAACTACCTGGGCTCGAACGCCGGCTCGCTCGCGATCGGCCGCCTGCTCGGACCGGCCCAGCTGGGCGGGTACACCCTGGGATACAACCTCGCCGTGAACCTCCCCGCGAGGGTCAACCCGATCGTGACGCGGGTGATGTTCCCGGTGTTCTCCTCGATCCAGCACGACCGCGAGCGCGTCGCGCGGAACCACCTCCGCGTCACCGCGGTGCTCAGCATGGCGAGCATCCCGCCGCTGATGCTGGTGGCGCTGCGCTCCGAGGAGATCGTGCGGCTGTTCTACGGACCCGGCTGGGGCTGGATCGCGGGCATGACGAGCGCGCTGACGGTGGTGGGCGCGGTGCGGGCCATCGGCAACCCGGTCGGCTTCATCCTGATGGCGATGGACCGGGTGCGGTTCGGGCTGGTCGTGAACATCGCGAAGACCGCGATCACGATCCCGATGATCGTCGGCGGGGGAGTGCTGTTCGGACTCGACGGCTTGATCGGCGGGCTGCTGCTCTCGAGCGCTCTCGGCTTCGCCGTCACCTGCGCCGTGCTGCGGGTGGTGCTCGGAGTGCGCCTCGGCGCGTTCCTGCGCGCGTGCGCCGCGGGGCCGCTGCTCGCCGCACCGATGGCGATCGTGCTGCTCCTGCTCCGCCTGCTCCCCGAGGGCGCGCCCCTGCGGTTGCTCCCGGTGGAGCTGGCGCTCGCGGGCCTCGTGCTGGGAGCGACCGCCCTCCTGGCGCCGGGGCGCGACATCGCCGAGGCGCGATCGCTCGTCCTGTCGCGACTGCCCGCCCGGCTCCGGCTCGGCTCCGCCGCCCCGGTCGAGGTCGCCGTGGTGCTGGCCGCCGAGGAGCGCTTCGACGGCAGCGGGGGAGCCGTGGCGACCTGGGTCCGCGAGACGGTGTCCCGGTCCTCGCTCCGGATCGCCGTGCACGCGCCGTGGTCGTCGGCGTCACCGGGCGTGGACGTCCGGCCGCACCGCCTGTACCGGCGGATCTACGCGGTCCAGCGGCGCGCGGCACTCCTCCTGGCGCGTCGGCGCGACAGCGACCCGGGCGCCGAGCTGCGTCGGCTGTCCTTCGGTGGCCGCTTCTGGCTGCTGGTGCTCGCTCCGTCGCTGCGCCGTGTCCCGACGGTCTGGATCCACAACCGCCCCCGCTACGCCGTGCGCCTGCGCCGCCTGGGTTACCGGGGGCGGATCGTCGCACACCTGCACAACGACCTGCTCGATCACCTGCCGCCCGATCCCGCCGCGGCCCGGCGCTACCTCGACGCGGTCGACGAGTGGATCTTCTGCAGCGAGTTCCTGCGCGCCCGAGCGGTCGACCGGTACGGCCTGATCGCCACAGCCGTCCTGTACAACGGGGTCGTCCCTCCGCCCGAGGTCCCGCCGGCGCCGCTCGGCGGTACTGCGGAGGCGGTCTTCGCCGGGAGGCTGGTGGCCGAGAAGGGAGCCCGCGAGGCCGTCGAGATCGTGAGGCGGATGCGGAGCGAGCACGGCGCCGATCTGCGGCTGGTCATCGCCGGCGCATCGGGCCTCGGGGACGACGCGACGCCCACCCCGTACGTCCGAGCGCTCGACGAGGCAGTCGCCACCCTGCCCGGCGTCGTGCGCCGGCTCCCGTTCCTCCGGCACGAGGACCTGCTGGAGCTGTTCGGCTCCTCGGCGCTCCTGCTCTACCCCTGCCGCTGGGACGAGCCGTTCGGGATGGTGGTGGTGGAGGCGCTCTCGCGGGGGATCCCCGTCGTGACGGTCGAGCGCGGAGGCCTCCCCGAGATCCTGCGCACCTCCGACGGAGTGGTCGACGGATCCGTCCTCGTCCCGCCGGGCACGGAGGAGGAGGTCGCGGACGCCGTCCTCGCGGAGCTCCCCGCCCTCATCGCCTCGCTGCGCGATCCCCGGCGACGCGCGGAGGTCGCTGCGGCGTCGCGGCGCCGAGCGGCGGACTTCGGCTGGCCGGGCATCGCCCGCCGCGCGGACGAGCTGCTGGCACACCCCCGCGACTGAGGCGGGGCCGCCGCGCGCACGCGGATCGACGTTCCGCGCCAAGCCCGTCGAGGCTCGTGCCGCGCGATTAGTGTCGGCGCGACATGCCACCTGCATCCCCTCTCCCGCCCGCGTCCGCCGACGCCACCGCCTCTCCCGTGCTGCTCGATCCGCCTCCCGCCCCGGACCGGCGCCCGCGGACGACCCTCCCGCCGCGAGAGGTCGGCCCGTCGTCCCGGAATCGGCGCGCCGCTCCTCCGCTCCGCCAGACGGAGGCCGCCACCGGCACCTCCGCGGAACGGCTCTGACATGGGCCGCCACGCCGACGACGCCCTCCTCCGCCGCCCGACCGCCTCTCGTCCCTCCGTCATCGCCGCGACCCGCGTCACCGACGCTCCGGAGACCCGCGGGCGGCCGTCGCGCGCGCCGGCGGATCCCGCTCAGCGGCGGCACGAGCGGATCGTCCTCGTCTTCCTCGCGGTGCTCCTGGCGCTGAGCGTCGTGCAGCTCTACACCCTGGGCCCCGTCACCGCTCCGGTCGCCTGGAGCCTGCTCTTCCTCCCGTACTCCGTGGCTCGGCTGCGCGGCGGGCGGATCGACCGGTTCGTGGTCGTGGTCCTCCTCGTGATCGCCGGCACCCTCTTCGCGCTCACCTACTCCGGAGCACGCGCGGCCGCGCTGCGCGACGTGGTCTCCGTCGTCTCCTTCCTCACTCCGTACCTGGCCGTCCGCGGGCTCGGCGACGGCGCCTGGCGTGTCGTCGGCCGCGCCCTCAACTGGGCGGCGCCCGTGTTCCTCCTCCAGGTGACGCTCACGATCCTCTTCCAGCTCGATCCCGTGCAGGAGACCGCCTACCTCCGGTGGCCGGACGCGGTGCTGTTCTCCGACATCTACGTGCGGGACATCTTCACGACGTCCTTCAACAACGTCCTGCAGGAGAAGTCGGGAGGGTTCTTCCTCAACGGCAACATCGCCTCGATGTACATGGCCACGACCGGCGCGCTGGCCTTCGCCGTCTGGAGACGGCAGCGGGGGAGGCTCCTCCTGCTCGTCGCCGTCGCCGGGCTGGTCGGCGCCCTCTTCACGCTGTCCAAGACCGCGATCGTCCTCGCGATCGTCCTGCCCCTGCTGGTCGCCGCGATCCGCGGACTCAAGGGACGCAGCCTCGGTCCGGTCGCTTGGATGATCACCATCCCCTCCGGGATCACGGCCGTGTACGCCGTCGCCGTGTCCTTCCCTCAGCTGGCGGAGGCGGGCCTGCTCACGCTCGGGGCCCGCGGCGACTTCCTGCGCCTGGCTGCGAGTGCGTTCCCCGACAACTGGCTGCTGGGGCTGGGGTACGGCGGATGGCAGGAGCTGTGGCTGGCGCGCGGGTCGCAGTTCACCCAGCACAGCGAGCCGCGCCCGCCTCACAACCTCCTCGTCACCGCGTGGACCAACGGCGGGCTCCTGATCGCGCTCCCCGTCCTCGCGTTCCTCCTCCTCGCCGCCGTCGCCGTCGTGCGCCTGCTCCTCCGGGTCGCCCGGAACGAGGCCGTCGCCGTCGGGGCGCTCGCCGTCGCCGTCCTCTGGACGTTCCTGCACGGGATGGCCGACAACACCACCTGGTTCGGCGATCAGCACTCGCTCGCGACGCTCGCCGTCTCCGTGGCGCTCGTGGGCGTCCTGTCGGCGGAGGCGCCCGCCACGCCGGGCCGAGTGCCTCACGGAAGCGCTCCGGCGGCCTCGGCCGGCGCGGGTCGGGCGCCGCTGCGACGGCCGCCGAGCCCCGGCCTCGGGCGGCGCTGACGCGACCGCCGCGCCGCAGCCGGTCCGGACACGGACCGCGCCGGTATCATCGACCCGTTATGGCACGCATCTACGACTGCTCCGTCGACACGGACCTCCTGACCGGCACCCGTCTCGCGCGGACGGCCATCGGCCGCGGCGAGCTCGTGGTGATCCCCACCGACACCGTCTACGGCGTCGCGGCCAACGCGTTCGACGCCGCCGCGGTCCAGCGCCTGCTCGACGCGAAGGGACGGACGAGGCAGTCGCCGCCGCCCGTCCTGATCGGGGACGTGGCCGCCCTCGACGCCCTCGCCGAGAACGTGCCGGAGGCGGTGCGCGACCTCGCGCGCGAGTTCTGGCCCGGCGGGCTCACCGTCGTCCTGCACGCCCAGCCCTCACTCGTCTGGGACCTGGGCGAGACGCGCGGGACCGTGGCGCTGCGCATGCCGGACAACCCGGTGACGATCGAGCTCCTCGCCGAGACCGGCCCGCTGGCGGTCTCCTCCGCCAATCGCACGGGGCAGCCCTCGGCCACGACCGCACAGGAGGCGTTCGACCAGCTCGGCGACTCCGTCGACGTCTATCTCGACGCCGGCGCCGCCGGATCGCGCTACAGCGACCGCCCCGCGGGCGCCAGCGAGTCCTCGACGATCGTCGACGCGACAGCGCTGAGCTTCGAGGGCGGCACCCTGCGCATCCTGCGCCAGGGCGTCGTGTCGGCCGAGCGGATCCGCGAGGTCGTCGGAGACCTGCTGCCGGATCCGGACGCGCCTCGTGCCGAGACGTCGGAGCCCGACGCCTCCACGGCCGGCGCGGCGCAGGCCGGGTACCAGCAGGAGCCCGCCGAGACCGCGACCGGCAGCGACCCGTACGCCTTCGAGCGGACCCCGACCGCGCGCCCCGACTGGGCCTCCGGCGCCCGCCTGCAGGACGACTCCGCTCCCGGCGATTCTGCGCCCGTCGATTCCGCCGATGCGACGGACCCTGGCTCGTCGAGCACGAACGCGCCGACGACCGGCACCGGCGCCGCCCGCACCGACTCCGCTCCGGGTGAGTAACCGGTGATCACCTTCGCCCTCGTCTCGCTCGCGGTCGCGCTCGTGACCGGAGCGCTGTCGTGGGTCATCTGGAAGCTGAGCCTGAAGTACCGGCTCTACCCGAAGATCCGCGTCAGGGACATGCACACGCGGCCGACCCCCCGCCTGGGCGGCATCGCGATGTTCCTCGGGATCCTCGTCGGCTTCGGCATCGCCTCCCAGCTGCCCTACTTCCGGCTCGTGTTCGCCAATCCCGAGCCGATCCTCGCGATCCTCGGCGCGAGCCTGCTCATCGTCCTCATCGGCGTCGCCGACGACATCTGGGACCTGGACTGGACCACGAAGCTGGCCGGTCAGCTGATCGCCGCCGGCCTGATCGCCTGGAAGGGCGTGCAGATCGTCTCCCTGCCGATCGGCGGCCTGACCGTCGGCTCGCCGTGGATGTCGCTGATCATCACCGTGCTCGCGATCGTCCTGGTCACCAACGCTCTCAACTTCATCGACGGCCTCGACGGCCTCGTGGCGGGCGTCGCCCTGATCGCCAACGGGGTCTTCTTCCTCTACAGCTACCTGCTGGTGCAGCAGACCTCGCCCACCGACTACTTCAACCTGGCCTCGCTCATCGCGGTCCTGCTCGTCGGCGCCTGCGCCGGATTCCTCCCCATCAACTGGCGTCCGGCGCGGATGTTCATGGGCGACAGCGGCGCACTGCTGATCGGGATGCTGATGGCCACCTCCGCGATCGCGGTCACCGGCCAGATCGACCCGGCCCAGCTCGCGGCGAAGGAGCTCCTGCCCGCGTTCATCCCGATCATCCTGCCGTTCGCGATCCTCGTGGTGCCGCTGATGGACTTCGGCCTCGCTGTGATCAGGCGCCTGCGCGCGGGAAAGTCGCCGTTCAGCGCCGACCGGAAGCACCTGCACCACCGCCTGCTCGACATGGGGCACTCCCACCTGCACGCCGTGCTGATCTTCTACGCGTGGACCGCCGTCGTCGCCGTCAGCTGCCTGCTGATGTTCGTGGTCGACGTGCTGTGGGTCCCGCTCGTCTTCCTCGGAGTCGGTCTGCTGGTCTGCACCGTCGTCACGCTCGCCCCGCTCAGCCGCCGCAAGCGGCTCGAGGCGGCGGCGCAGTCCGCGGAGGCCTCACCCGTCCTCGACCCCCTCGACCGCGCGTCCTCGACGGAGCTGCTCCGTCCGCCGGCCGGACTCCCGATCGACCGGGACACGACAGCGCCGACCACGGCGCGGAAGGAAGCATCATGACCGGAGCCTCCCCGGCCACCCCCCGTCCGCAGCCCGCGTCCGTCCCAGTCCTGCGCCGCGCGCTGGTCGTGGGCGGCCTCTTCGTGCTCGCCCTGGCCGTTCTCGGCACCGTCGTCGGCGGGATCGCCGCCGGGGGAGAGGGCGCGATCGGAGCCCTCCTCGGCGCGATCGTCGGCGGCGTGATGGTGCTCCTCACCGCCGCGAGCATCCTCGTCGCCAACCGCCTCGACATCGGCGGGTTCTTCGCCGTCGTCCTCGGCACGTGGCTCGCCAAGTTCGTGCTGTTCGTGATCGCCGCCCTGGTCCTGCGCGATCAGCCGTGGCTGAACAGCACCGCGATGTTCGTCACGATCATCGTCGCCGTCCTGGGGTCCCTGGTGATCGACGTCCTGGTCGTCTCGCGCTCGCGCATGCCGAACGTCAGCGACATCGCTCGATGAGGACAAGCCGAACGGTTCCTGAGAGGACCACGATTCGGCTCTCAGGCCGTTCTGTTGCTACAGTAGGGACGAATCCCGCAGGCGAACGTGTCCTCAGATCGTCTCATCGTTGATGGCGGTCGTCGAGCACGATCGCCGTCCGAGCGGAAAACCCCACCTTTCGTCGTCGCGAGAGCGTTGCGTCCGAATGATTCGATTCGGTCGGCTGCAACGTGCCACGCCCCGAATTCCAGGAGCTAGCGCTGTTTGCTAACGCTGTGACCCTGTTGGTCTCGTCCTCGACCGGTGAGAGTGACTTCCACACCCCGTCGATCTCCGAGTTCTTCCCGCCCGGTTTCCTCTTCGAGGGAACCCCTTTCGAGATCAACCGCGTCATGCTGGTCCGCTTCATCGCGGTCATCGCACTGATGCTGTTCTTCTGGCTCGGGACGCGCAAGCTGCGCCTCGTCCCCGGCCGCTTCCAGAACGTCGTCGAGCTCGCGTTCGACTTCGTCCGCGTCACCATCGCCAAGGACATCCTCGGCGAGAAGGACGCGCGCCGGTTCCTCCCGATCCTCGTGACGATTTTCTTCGCGATCATCTCGATGAACCTGACCGGCATCGTCCCGTTCCTGAACATCGCGGGGACCTCCGTGGTGGGCATGCCGCTCTTCCTCGGCCTGGTCGCCTACGTGACGTTCATCTACGCGGGCATCAAGGACCGGGGGATGGGCTTCTTCAAGAACGCCCTGTTCCCGCCCGGAGCGCCGTTCCTGATCTACTTCATCCTCACGCCGATCGAGCTGCTGCAGACGTTCATCATCCGTCCGCTCTCGCTCGCACTGCGGCTCGTGATGAACATGATCGTCGGCCACCTCCTGCTGGTGCTGTGCTTCTCGGCCACGCAGTTCTTCCTCTTCAGCTCCCAGATCGACCCGGGCTTCAAGCTCTTCGGCGTCGTGACCTTCGCCTTCGGCGGTGCGTTCACGCTCTTCGAGCTCCTCGTCGCCGTGCTGCAGGCCTACATCTTCACCCTCCTCGCTGCGGTCTACATCCAGTTGGCCGTCGCCGAGGAGCACTGACCCCACTACTCACGGGCTCCCGCCCGTTCTCACGATCACCCCACTGAAAGGACCCACTCGTGGACTCAGTCACCGTTCTCGCCGAACTCACCGGCAACATCGCGACGGTCGGTTACGGCCTCGCAGCGATCGGCCCCGGCATCGGTGTCGGCATCGTCGCGGGCAAGACCGTCGAGGCCATGGCGCGCCAGCCCGAGATGGCCGGCCGCCTCCAGACCACGATGTTCCTCGGCATCGCGTTCACCGAGGTGCTCGCGCTCATCGGCCTCGCCACCTACTTCATCTTCGCGGCGTAGTCGTGTTCAGCACCGCTGTGAACATCGCTGCGGAAGAAGGTGACGTCCCCGCGGTCATTCTGATCCCGGAGTTCTACGACTTCTTCTGGTCGGGGGTGATCTTCCTCATCCTGCTGTTCTTCTTCTGGAGGCTGGTCCTGCCGCGCCTGCAGAAGATGCTCGACGCGCGCTCCGCCGCGATCGAGGGGAACATCGCGAAGGCCGACGAGGCCCAGCGACAGGCTGAGGCCGCCCTCGAGAAGTACACCGCCCAGCTGGCCGAGGCCCGCGCCGAGGCCGGAGTGATCCGCGAGAAGGCGAACGCCGACGGCAACGCGATCGTGGCGGCGAAGAAGGAGCAGGCGCAGGTCGAGGCCGAGCGCATCCTCCACAACGCGCACGCCCAGATCGAGGCGGACCGTCAGGCCGCCGTGGTCTCGCTCCGCTCCGAAGTCGGAACCCTCGCCATCGACCTCGCCTCCGGCGTGATCGGCGAGAGCCTCAACGACGACGCGAAGGCGTCCGCGATCGTGGACCGCTTCCTCGCCGACCTCGAGGCCTCGGAGAAGGCGAACAACTGATGGGCAGCGCGTCCAGGCAGGCACTCGCATCGGCGAAGGCGGAGCTCTCCGCCCTCGCCGGTCAGGCGTCCCTCGACACGGCCCAGCAGCTCTTCGAGGCCGCACGGGTCATCGACGGCCAGGCGCAGCTGCGCGCGGCCCTGGCCGACCCGAGCGCCGACTCGAGCAGCAAGCAGGCTCTCGTCGCCCGCGTGTTCGGTCCCTTCGGCGAGCCGGCCAAGCGCCTGCTCACCGTGATCGTCGGCCACCGCTGGTCGAGCCCGAGCGACATGGTCGCCGGGGTCGAGGAGGTCGGGGTCCGCGCGATCGCGTCGTCCGCTCCGGAGGGCGTCAACCTCGAGAAGGAGCTCCACTCCTTCGGCGAGGTCGTCGCCTCCGACGCCCAGCTCGAGCTCGCGCTCGGCAGCAAGCTCGCCGCCGCCGACTCGAAGGTCGCGCTCGTGCAGCGCCTCCTCGAGGGCAAGGCCGCGGCCGAGACGCTGGCGATCCTCCGACAGCTGATCGCGCTCCCGCGCGGTCGACGCATCCCGGAGCTCGTCCGCTTCGCAGCCGGCGTGGTCGCCGACCAGGGCGGGTTCATCCTCGCCACGGTCTCGGTCGCCGCACCGATCGCCCCCGAGCAGCTCGACCGGCTCCGCTCGGCGCTCACGCGCCAGTACAGCCGACCGGTCTCCGTCAACGTCGTGGTCGATCCCTCCCTCCTGGGCGGGATGCGCCTGCACGTCGGCGACGAGGTCATCGACGGAACCGTCTCCGCACGGCTGTCCGACCTGAAGCTCCAGCTCGCGTCCTGACGGGCGCACGTATCCTCAGAGGGCACTGCCCTCGACCCCCGCACCATCCAGGTCAGGCCCCGACGACCTCTTCGGCTCGCACGGACCCAACGAATAGGAATTCCCATGGCAGATATCACCATCAGCCCGGATGAGATCCGCGACGCGCTGAAGGACTTCGTCTCGTCGTACGAGCCGGGCAAGGCCTCCACCACCGAGGTCGGCTACGTCATCGACGCCGCCGACGGCATCGCCCACGTCGAGGGCCTCCCCGGCGTCATGGCCAACGAGCTCATCCGCTTCTCCAACGGCGTCCTGGGCCTGGCCCAGAACCTCGACGAGAACGAGATCGGCGTCGTCGTCCTCGGCGAGTTCTCCGGCATCGAGGAGGGCATGGAGGTCACCCGCACCGGCGAGGTCCTCTCGGTCCCCGTCGGCGACGGCTACCTCGGCCGCGTCGTCGACCCGCTCGGCAACCCGATCGACGGACTCGGCGAGATCGCCTCCGAGGGCCGCCGCGCCCTCGAGCTCCAGGCTCCCGGCGTCATGTCGCGCAAGTCGGTCCACGAGCCGCTGCAGACCGGCATCAAGGCCATCGACGCGATGATCCCGGTCGGCCGTGGCCAGCGCCAGCTCATCATCGGGGACCGCCAGACCGGCAAGACGGCCATCGCGATCGACACGATCATCAACCAGAAGGCCAACTGGGAGTCGGGCGACACGAACAAGCAGGTCCGTTGCATCTACGTCGCCATCGGCCAGAAGGGCTCGACCATCGCCTCGGTGAAGGGCGCGCTCGAGGACGCCGGAGCGATGGAGTACACGACCATCGTCGCGTCCCCCGCCTCCGACCCCGCCGGCTTCAAGTACCTCGCCCCCTACACCGGCTCGGCCATCGGCCAGCACTGGATGTACGGCGGCAAGCACGTCCTGATCATCTTCGACGACCTGTCGAAGCAGGCCGAGGCCTACCGCGCCGTGTCGCTCCTCCTGCGCCGCCCGCCGGGACGCGAGGCGTACCCGGGTGACGTCTTCTACCTGCACTCCCGTCTGCTGGAGCGCTGCGCGAAGCTGTCCGACGAGCTCGGCGCCGGCTCGATGACCGGTCTCCCGATCATCGAGACCAAGGCGAACGACGTCTCGGCCTACATCCCGACCAACGTGATCTCGATCACCGACGGCCAGATCTTCCTCCAGTCCGACCTCTTCAACGCCAACCAGCGTCCCGCGGTCGACGTGGGCATCTCGGTCTCGCGGGTCGGCGGCGACGCGCAGGTCAAGTCGATCAAGAAGGTCTCCGGCACGCTGAAGCTCGAGCTGGCGCAGTACCGCTCGCTCGAGGCCTTCGCGATGTTCGCCTCCGACCTCGACGCCGCCTCGCGCCGTCAGCTCGCCCGCGGCGCCCGCCTGACCGAGCTGCTCAAGCAGCCGCAGTACTCGCCGTACCCCGTCGAGGAGCAGGTCGTCTCGATCTGGGCCGGAACGAACGGCAAGCTCGACGAGGTCCCGGTCTCCGACGTGCTGCGCTTCGAGCGCGAGCTCCTGGACTACCTGGGCCGCAACACCCAGGTGCTGAACACCCTCCGCGACACCAACGTGCTCTCCGACGACACCGTCGCCGAGCTCAACCGTGCCGTCGACGGCTTCAAGCTGGAGTT
The DNA here is from genome assembly GCF_002931865.1 of Rathayibacter sp. AY1C7. Classification (NCBI taxonomy): domain Bacteria; kingdom Bacillati; phylum Actinomycetota; class Actinomycetes; order Micrococcales; family Microbacteriaceae; genus Rathayibacter; species Rathayibacter sp. AY1C7. The sequence goes on from NZ_PSWB01000006.1 coordinate 29,354, forward strand.
CCAGACCGGTGAGGGCAAGCCGCTCGCCTCGGTCGGGCGCGAGGAGCACCAGGCCATCGCGGCCGACGAGGTCGGCCAGGAGAAGATCGTCAAGGGCCGTCGCTGACCAGCGGCACCCCGACGATTCGCCACTTTTAGAACAACAGGAGACACATGGGAGCGCAACTCCGGGTCTACCGGTCGAAGATCCGCTCGGCCCAGACGACCAAGAAGATCACTCGGGCCATGGAGCTGATCTCGGCCTCGCGCATCCAGAAGGCGCAGAACCGCGTCGCTGCCGCGGCGCCGTACTCGAACGCGATCACGCGCGCCGTGTCCGCTGTCGCGACCTACTCGAACGTGGAGCACCCGCTCACGACCGAGCGCGAGAAGCTGGACACGGCCGCGATCGTGATCTTCACCTCCGACCGCGGCCTCGCCGGCGCGTTCTCCTCGAGCGTGCTCAAGGAGGCCGAGGATCTGGCCGCGCTGCTGCGCAGCGAGGGCAAGGAGGTCGTCTTCTACCTGGTCGGCCGCAAGGCGAACGCGTACTTCTCGTTCCGGAAGCGGGCCAGCGTCCGCGTCTGGACGGGCGGCACCGACCAGCCCGTGTTCGAGACGGCGAAGGAGATCGCGGACGCGGTCGTCGAGTCGTACAACCTCGATGACGAGGAGGGCGGCGTGGACGAGATCCACCTCGTCTACAACCGCTTCGTCAGCATGGTCACCCAGCAGCCGACCGTCGTCCGGCTGCTGCCGCTCGAGGTCGTCGAGGGCGCCGAGGAGCAGAACAGCGAGCTGTACCCGCTCTACGAGTTCGAGCCCGACCCCGAGACGGTCCTCGACCGCCTCCTGCCCGTGTACGTCGAGAGCCGCATCTTCAACGCGATGCTGCAGTCGGCGGCCTCGGAGCACGCGGCACGCCAGAAGGCCATGAAGTCGGCGAGCGACAACGCGGACACGCTGATCAAGACCTACACGCGTCTCGCCAACAACGCCCGCCAGACCGAGATCACGCAGCAGATCGCCGAGATCGTCGGCGGCGCCGACGCCCTGTCCTCCTCCAAGTAAGAGGGCTCCGCTCCACACAGTTTCGACTCCGCCCTCCGGGAGCGGTGAGACCACAGAAGGAAGTAGCAATGACACTGACCGCACCTGAGGCGGCGACCGGGACGTCGGGCGGGGCCATCGGCCGCATCGCCCGCGTCACCGGCCCCGTCGTTGACATCGAGTTCCCCCACGACGCGATCCCCGAGGTCTACAACGCGCTCTACACGCACGTCGAGGTCGAGGGCGTCTCGAGCAAGCTGACCTTCGAGGTCGCGCAGCACCTGGGCGACGACCTCGTCCGGGCCATCTCCCTGAACCCCACCGACGGACTCGTCCGCGGCCAGGAGGTCCACGACACCGGCCTGCCGATCTCGGTCCCGGTCGGCGACGTGACCAAGGGCAAGGTCTTCAACGTGATCGGCGAGGTGCTCAACGCCGACGCCGACGGGAAGATCAACGGCGAGTCGTTCGAGATCACCGAGCGCTGGCCCATCCACCGCAAGCCCCCGCAGTTCGATCAGCTCGAGTCCAAGACCGAGCTGTTCGAGACCGGCATCAAGGTCATCGACCTGCTCACTCCGTACGTGCAGGGCGGCAAGATCGGCCTGTTCGGCGGCGCGGGCGTCGGCAAGACCGTCCTCATCCAGGAGATGATCCAGCGCGTCGCGCAGGACCACGGTGGAGTGTCCGTGTTCGCCGGCGTCGGCGAGCGCACCCGTGAGGGCAACGACCTCATCGCCGAGATGGAGGAGGCGGGCGTCTTCGACAAGACCGCGCTCGTCTTCGGCCAGATGGACGAGCCGCCGGGAACGCGTCTGCGCGTCGCCCTGTCGGCACTGACCATGGCGGAGTACTTCCGCGATGTGCAGAAGCAGGACGTGCTGCTCTTCATCGACAACATCTTCCGCTTCACGCAGGCCGGCTCGGAGGTGTCGACCCTCCTGGGCCGCATGCCCTCCGCGGTGGGCTACCAGCCGAACCTCGCCGACGAGATGGGTGTGCTCCAGGAGCGCATCACCTCGACGCGCGGACACTCGATCACCTCGCTGCAGGCGATCTACGTCCCCGCCGACGACTACACGGACCCGGCGCCGGCGACCACCTTCGCTCACCTCGACGCGACCACAGAGCTCTCCCGCGAGATCGCGTCGAAGGGCCTCTACCCGGCAGTCGACCCGCTCACGTCCACCTCGCGCATCCTCGACCCCCGCTACCTGGGCGCCGACCACTACCGCGTGGCGACGAACGTGAAGCAGATCCTGCAGAAGAACAAGGAGCTGCAGGAGATCATCGCGATCCTCGGTGTCGACGAGCTGTCGGAGGAGGACAAGATCACGGTGTCGCGTGCGCGCCGGATCCAGCAGTTCCTCTCGCAGAACACCTACATGGCGAAGAAGTTCACGGGTGTCGAGGGCTCGACCGTCCCGCTGAAGGACACGATCGAGTCGTTCGACGCGATCACCAAGGGCGAGTTCGACCACGTGGCCGAGCAGGCGTTCTTCAACGTCGGCTCGATCTCGGACGTCGAGGAGAAGTGGACCCAGATCCAGAAGGAGAACGGCTGATCATGGCCGGGACCCTGAAGGTCAGCGTCGTGTCCGCGAACGCCGAGGTGTGGTCCGGAGAGGCGAAGCAGCTCACGGCTCGCACCGTCGAGGGCGAGATCGGCATCCTCGCCGGCCACGAGCCGATGCTCGCGATCCTCGCCACCGGCGAGGTGCGCGTCACGGCCCTGGACGGAACGCGTCTCACCGCGCAGGCCGACGACGGCTTCCTGTCCGTCGAGAACGACGTGGTAACCGTGGTCGCCCGTCAGGCATCGCTGGTCTAGTACACCGCCGCTCAACGCGGCACGGAGGGGCCGGACGATCATCGCGATCGTCCGGCCCCTTCGTCGTGCCGCCCGTCCCTCTTCTCCGAAGGAGTCCTGTGCACGTCCTGCTGCCACCGTCCGAGACGAAGCGCGACGGCGGCGACGAGCCGTTCGTGCTCGAGTCGCTCGCCTTCCCCGAGCTCCACCCGAAGCGGCGCGAGCTGGCGGAGGCGCTGATCGCGCTGGCCGGGGACCGCGAGCTCTCGGCCCGGGCGCTGAAGCTCGGTCCGCGTCAGCTCGGCGAGATCGATCGCAACGCGGCGCTCGCGACCGCGGCAGGCCTCCCCGCGGTCGACCGCTTCGACGGGGTGCTCTTCGATGCGCTCGACGCGCGCAGCCTCGATCCCGGTGCACGGGAGGTGCTCGGTCGGACGGCGATCGTGCAGTCCGCGCTCTGGGGGCCGATCCGCGCCCTCGACCTGATCCCTGCCTACCGTCTGTCCCACGACTCCCGTGTCCCGGGGAGGCCGCTCAAGCGCTGGTGGGCAGCGGAGGCCGGGCGGGTGCTGAGCGCGCTCGACGGGCTCGTCCTCGATCTGCGGAGCGAGGCGTACGCGGCGCTCGGACCGGTTCCCGCGGGCGAGGGGCGGTTCTTCGTCCGCGTCCGCTCGCGCGGGGCCGACGGCGCCCTCCGGTCGCTGAACCACTTCAACAAGCAGGGCAAGGGGCGCTTCGTCAGGGCGCTGGCGGAGGACCGGGTGGCGACGGAGTCACTCGGCGAGCTCTCGGCGTGGGCGGCCGGGCGCGGGTTCCTGCTCGCCGAGAACCGGCACACGGGAGAGCTCGACCTCGTCGTGCCGGAGTCGTAGGCGTCAGCGTCGGCGCCAGCAGCCGGTGAGGTGATCGTCGACGACTCCGGCCGACTGCATCAGCGCGTACGCGGTGGTCGGTCCGACGAAGCGGAGCCCCGCGGCCTTCAGCGCTCGCGCGAGCGCCGTCGACCCGGGCGTCGTCGCAGGGACGTCGGCGGCTCGGACCACCCGGTCCTCGACGTCCGGATCGTGGAAGGACCACACGAGCTCGTCGAGCGCGCCCTCGCCTCTCTGCTCGAGGAGCGCGAGCACGGCCCGGGCGTTGTCCCGGGTGGCGATGATCTTCGCGCGGTTCCGGATGATGCCGCTGTCCTCCATCAGCCGCTCGACATCGGTGTCGTCGTACCGGGCGACCCGGGCCGGATCGAAGCCGTCGAAGGCCTCGCGGAACCTCGGCCGCTTGCGGAGGATCGTGATCCAGGAGAGGCCGGACTGGAACGCCTCGAGGGAGATCTTCTCGAACAGCAGGCGATCTCCGTGCAGCGGGGTGCCCCATTCCTCGTCGTGATAGCGGCGGTACTCCGGATCCGCGCCGCTCCAGGCGCAGCGGACCAGGCCGTCCTCTCCCTCGACGAGTCCGTCGGCCGTGCTCATCGGTGGGGGATCCCCTCGTGATCGAGAAGCCAGGCTTTCGTGGCGACGCCCTCGCCCGCGCTGAAGCCGGTGATCCGTCCGTCGCTCGCGAGGACGCGGTGGCAGCCCACGATGATCGGCACCGGGTTCGCACCTACCGCTCCGCCGATCGGCCGGCCCGCCCGGGGGCGACCGGCGGCCGTGCCCAGTGCGCCGTAGGAGGTGATCTCCCCGAAGCCCAGAGCCTGGAGCCGCTGCCAGATCTCGAGCTGGAAGGGCGTGCCGCGCAGAGCGACCGGCAGATCGAAAGAGCGGCGGGTCCCGTCGAAGTACTCGTCCAGCTGCTCGACGGCCCGCAGGAGCACCGGGAGGTCCGACTCCGGGAGGTGCTCGTGCGGGAGCAGACCGGCCTGCTCGATGGCGAGCGAGACGATCGCATCGCCGTCGCTGCCCACCTCGATGCGGCCGAGGGGGCTCGTCGTCCGTCGGACGTGAAGGGGAGTCGTTCTCATGCGTCGAGAGTATCCGCGGGACTCCCCACCGACCGGCGGGAATCGGACACCGGTGCAGAACTCGGCCGATCGGTTCCTGTGGAGGGATTCCTGGGGGCCGGAGGGCGCCATCCGTGCGCCGGCGATTCGGTGTCGATGGGACCTCTCCCTCCACAGGCGGCGATCTCGAGATCCTTCCGATGATCCCGAGGGCCGTCGCTCCCGGCGGGTGCGAGGGTCGGCAGGATCGCAGCATGACCTCCTCAGCGCTCCTCCTCCACCCCGCTCCCGCCTCGCGTGTCCCGGCCTCACCCGACGACGCCGCCCTGTTCCACGCCGCTCACGGGTCCCGGCGGGGTGCGGCCGAGGCGAGCCTCGTGCTCGTCCCGTTCCGGGCCGGCGCGCCGAGCGGCTCGCTCCGCTTCGAGCTATCGGGGGCGGATCCGTCCCTGATCGCGCGGGCCAGCCTCGGTGCGCTCGGCCGGTTCGGGCGGGTGCAGCGAGCACTCGCGCTGGTGCATCCCGGCGAGGCGGGTCCGGAGTCGTGCGAGGGACTCGTCGCCGCCCTCGAGGAGCGTGCGCGCCGGCTCCCCGGCCTCGCCCTCCGCGTCGCCGTGCTCCCGTCGTCCGGCCGCGACGACGGGCTCGAGGCCGGCGACCGGGACGACCCGCGAGCGGTGGCCGCCGCGGTCGACCGTCTCCTCGACCGCCACCCGCGGGCCGAACTGCCCGACGTGCTGTTGCACGGCGTCGACGACCTCGTCCGGCGAGCTCTCACCGGTCCCGATCCCGAGGTCCGGCCTGCGGGCCTGGCTGCGCTCGTCGTGGCCGTGCAGCGCAGCCGCGGTGCGGACCGCGTGCTGCGGTCGGCGCGGAGCGGTGACCCCGGCGCGGCGGGAGCGCTCGCCCCGCTGCTCCGCCGTGCCGCCGTCGTCGCACCCGCGAGCGAGCGAGCCGGAGTGCTCGTCCTCCTCGCGCGGATCCTGGCCGGTGAGGGCCGTGCCGACGAGGCCGGACGGCGCGCCGACGAGGCCGTCGCTCTCGATCCGCACCACGCAGGTGCGCGCCGGGTCGCGGCCGCACTCGCCGCCGATCGGCGGGAGCGCGCCGCGTGAGGGCGCTAGAGCCGCGACCAGGCCTCGGTGAGCACGCTCCGGAGGATCTGCTCGATCTCGTCGAACTCGCGCGGGCCGATGGTGAGCGGCGGCGCGAGCTGGACGACGGGATCGCCGCGGTCGTCCGCCCGGCAGTACAGCCCCGCGTCGAAGAGCCCCTTCGAGAGGAATCCGCGCAGCAGCCGCTCCGACTCGTCCTCGTCGAACGTCTCCTTCGTCGCCTTGTCCTTCACCAGCTCGATGCCGAAGAAGTAGCCGTCGCCCCGGACGTCGCCGACGATCGGCAGGTCGAGCAGCTTCTCGAGCGTGGACCGGAAGACGGGCGAGTTCTCTCGCACGCGCTCGTTCAAGCCCTCCTCCTCGAAGATGTCGAGGTTCTCGAGCGCGACCGCGGCCGAGACGGGGTGGCCGCCGAAGGTGTAGCCGTGCGGGAAGACGACCTGACCGTGGCGGAAGGGCTCGTAGATCCGATCGCTGACGATCGTCGCGCCGATGGGGGAGTAGCCGCTGGTCATCCCCTTCGCGCAGGTGATCATGTCCGGCACGTAGCCGTACTCGTCGCAGGCGAACATGTGCCCGATGCGGCCGAACGCGCAGATCACCTCATCGGACACCAGCAGCACGTCGTGCTTGTCGCAGATCTCGCGGACCCTCTGGAAGTACCCGGGAGGGGGCGGGAAGCAGCCGCCCGAGTTCTGCACGGGCTCCAGGAACACGGCGGCCACCGTGTCCGGCCCCTCGAACTCGATCATCTCCTCGATGCGGTTCGCCGCCCACAGGCCGAACGCCTCCAGGTCGTCGCCGTGCTCGGGAGCCCGGTAGAAGTTGGTGTTGGGGACACGGAAGCCGCCCGGCACCAGCGGTTCGAACATCGACTTCATCCCGGGGATGCCCGTGATCGCGAGCGCTCCCTGGGGAGTGCCGTGATACGCGACCGAGCGCGAGACGACCTTGTGCTTGCCCGGCTTGCCCTGCAGCTTCCAGTAGTGCTTGGCGAGCTTGAAAGCCGTCTCCACAGCCTCGCCGCCGCCGGTCGAGAAGAAGACCCGGTTCAGGTCGCCCGGCGCGTGGTCGGCGAGCCGGTCGGCCAGCTCGATCGCCGAGGGGGTCGCGTAGGACCAGAGCGGGAAGAAGGAGAGCTCGGACGCCTGCTTCGCCGCGGCCTCCGCCAGTCGGCGCCGCCCGTGTCCCGCATTGACGACGAAGAGGCCGGACAGGCCGTCGAAGTACTTGCGCCCGGTGCTGTCCCAGATGTGGTGTCCCTCGCCGCGAGTGATGATCGGCACGCCCGCGCCCGAGTCCATCGTCGACTGACGGGTGAAGTGCATCCAGAGGTGGTCCTTCGCCTTCTTCTGCAGGGAGGCGTCGTCGATCCCCCCTGGCGCGTCGGTCCCGCGGACGGGATCGCCCGACTCGAGGCCGGAGGTCGAGAAGGCTGTCTCGGTGGTCATCTTTTACCGCGTTCCCCAGTTGTAGAACTGCTTGTGGAGCTTCAGATAGACGAAGGTCTCGGTCGAGAGCACGCCGGGAAGCGACCGGATCTCCTGGTTGAGCAGGGCGATCAGATCGTCGTCGTTCTCGCACACGACCTCGGCGAGGATGTCGAAGGAGCCGGCTGTCAGCACGACGTAGTCGACGGCGGGGATGGAGGCGAGCCGGTCCGCGACGTCGCGGGTGTCGCCGGTGACGCGCACACCGATCATCGCCTGGCGGTAGAAGCCGAGCTGCATCGGATCCGTCACCGCGACGATCTGCATGACGCCCGACTCCGTGAGCTTCTGCACCCGCTGCCGGACGGCCGCCTCGCTCAGGCCCACGGCCTTGCCGATCTCGGCGTACGAGCGCCGACCGTCCGCCTGCAGCTGCTCGATGATCGCCTTCGACACCTCGTCGAGCTGGACAGGACGCTGAGAGGGTGGGCGAGACGGGGCCATGCGGCGATTCTGGCAGTCCACGGGGGCCCGGGCAAGTGGATCCGCACGTCGGAGCTCGCTCCGGCATCGGATCCGGTGGTCTAAGCGTGGTCCCGTCTGCGCGACGGACATCGGGCGACAGCGATGGCGGCCGGCTCGGCGGAGGGCCGTCAGCGACTACCATCGGGAGGCGGCCGGGCACCCCTGGAGCCGGCGGTCACGGGCCGTCGGACCGGACGGGCGCGGGCCACGGGGATGCGAGGAGCAGCGATGACGCAGATCGGCCGCAGCCGCGCGTCCGTCACCGTCCCCGTCTCCGCCTGGAGCTCCGACGCGCCCTCGGCCGAAGTGACCCTCGGCTGGGCCGCGCGCACCGAGACCGGCCACGTGCGCAGCGCGAACGAGGACAGCTACCTCGCCAAGAGCCCGCTCTTCGCTGTCGCCGACGGGATGGGCGGGCACGCGGCAGGAGAGGTCGCCAGCGACGCGGTCGTGTCGCGCCTGTCCACCGCGGCGCTCGGCGCGACCGTCGGAGCGGAGGAGATCGACCGGGCGCTTCGGGAGGCGGTCGGGGACATCGCCCGGCAGTCGCACACGGCCGACGTCGGCACCGGGACCACGGTCACCGGGATCGCGCTCACGGTGGTCGGGGGAGAGCCCTACTGGTCCGTCTTCAACATCGGCGACTCGCGCGTGTACCTGAGCGTCGCCGGGACCCTCGTGCAGCTCACCGTGGACCACTCCATCGTCCAGGAGCTGGTCGACGCGGGCCTGATCTCCCGCGACGAGGCCGACGTGCATCCGCACAGCAACGTGATCACCCGCGCGGTCGGCTTCCACGAGGCGCCCGTCCCCGACTACCGGCTCGTGCCCGTCCTCGCCGGATCGCGTCTGCTGATCTGCTCGGACGGACTCACGAAGGAGCTGACCGATGCCGGCGTCGGCCACCTGCTCAGCGGCACCGGCTCCGCTCAGGAGGCGGCCGACGCCCTGGTCGACGCCGCGCTGGACAACGGCGGGCGCGACAACGTCACCGTGATCGTCGTCGACGTCCTCGCGGTCACCGGCGACGAGGAGGCCGGCGCACCGGTCTGACGAGCAGCGCTCCGGCATGGGACGGCCGCGGTGGCGGTGCCGCCGGACCGCCCGCACACGCCGAACGGCCGTACGACGGTCCTGCGCCTGCCGGTTCGCGTCGGGTTCGGCCGGCTCGGGGCTCCCCGCGCCGGCGCTGGGTACGATGGTGAGCGGAAGGGCGTTCTCGGTGATCTGCAGCACGTGTGGCTCCAACCTCGCTCCCGGGGCGATCCTCTGCGGCGAGTGCGGTTCGTCGGTGGCGGCGCATGCCACGACGGGTTCGTCCCGCCCCTCGTCCTCCGGCGACACGACGGTCCTCGACCCGTCCCGCCGTGCCTGGCTGCCGGGCCTGGCCCCCGGCCGGCACCGGCGTCCCGCCCCCGGCGCACCGATGGCGCCGCCCTCGCAGGGGCTCGTGCGCCTCAGCTTCGCGACCGGGCAGCACGCGATCGTGACCGGCAACGGCCTGATCGGACGCCAGCCGCTCCCGGACCCCAACGAGACGTTCCGGCACATCCTCGCTATCCCGGATCCGTCGCGATCCCTCTCCAAGACCCACCTCGAGTTCGGCTTCGACGAGGGCGGGCTCTGGGTCAGGGACCGCTGGTCGGCCAACGGGTCCGTGCTGGTCGCGCCGACCCAGGCGCCGCTCCCGCTCGAGGCCGGCCGCCGCTACCGCGCGAAGCTCGGCAGCCGGATCCTGCTCTCCTCGGTCGAGATGGCGGTCGAGCGCGTCGACGGGTCCGCCGGCGGCTCGGGACGCCCGCCCCTCACCCGCTGACGGCACGGCCTCCGGGGACCGAATCGGCGGTCGACACGGCCTCCGGGTGCGGAATTCGTGACGATCATGTTTCCGGATGAGCGTTCTCCTCCGTTCGCCGTGACAGGCGGATGAGCGCTGTGCCAGTATTTCCCCACGTTCGGCCCCCGAGGCACGAGCCCCGACGCAGTCAGGAGCCCCCGCCATGACCCGTCCCCTCCCGAGGGATCCCGTCCTCCGCCGGGCCGTCGCCGCGGCACGCTCGCACGAGCGCGAGCGCCGGGCGGTCCTCTCGCGTCGGGCGGTCCTCGGCGGGATCGGCCTCGGAGCGGGTGCCCTCGCCCTGGCCGCCTGCGCCCCGCAGACCCGTGCCGCTCCGACCGCCGCCGCCGACGGATCGGCCGGCGACCCGCGCCTGGTGTGGGACAACTGGCCCGCCTACATGGACGAGGACGACGACGGGAACCACCCCACGCTCCAGGGCTTCGAGGAGCAGACGGGCATCGCGGTGACCTACAACGTCGCCGTCGACGACAACAACTCGTACTACGGCAAGGTGAAGGACCAGCTCGCGCTCGGGCAGTACATCGGCGCCGACACGGTCTGCCTGACGGAGTGGATGGTCTCGCGCCTGGTCCGCCGCGGCTACGTGCAGGAGCTCGACCACGCGAACATCCCGAACATCGCCAACCTCACCCACTCGCTGGCGAACCCCGACTTCGATCCGGGCCGCCGGCTCTCCCTCCCGTACCAGGCGGGGTTCTCGGGCATCTGCTGGAACAGGGAGAAGCTGCCGAAGGGCCTCTCGAGCATCGAGGAGCTGTGGGATCCGTCGCTCCGCGGCCGCGTCGGCGTGCTGAGCGAGATGCGCGACACGATCGGGCTCATCATGCTCGCTCAGGGGACGGACATCGCCGGCTCCTGGGGCGACGACGAGTACATGAACGCGATCGACGTCTTCCGCGGGCAGGTCGACGCCGGACAGATCCGCAACATCAAGGGGAACGCGTACCTCAACGACCTGCAGAACGAGGACACCCTCGCGGCGATCTGCTGGTCCGGCGACATCACCCTGATCAACGCCGAGGCCGGCGACAAGTGGGAGTTCGCCTTCCCCGACTCGGGCGGCGCGCTCTGGAACGACACCTTCGTGGTCCCGATGGGCTCCGAGCGCAAGGCCAACGCCGAGGCCCTGATGAACTACTACTACGAGCCCGAGGTCGCCGCCGAGGTGGCCGCCTGGGTCAACTACATCACCCCCGTGGATGGAGCGAAGGACGTCATGGAGAGCATCGATCCGGAGCTGGCCGAGAACCAGCTGATCTTCCCCGACGAGGACACGCTCGCGCAGGCGCACGTGTTCCGGACCCTGACCGCCGCGGAGGAGAAGGAGTACCAGGCCGAGTTCCAGAAGGTGCTCCTGGGCATCTGATGGCGATCGGGACCTTCGCCGAGAGCGGCGCCGACCTCCAGCTGGTCGGGATCAGCAAGCAGTACCCGGGCTTCACGGCCATCGACTCCCTGGACCTCACCATCCCGGCGGGCTCCTTCTTCGCCCTGCTGGGCCCCTCGGGCTGCGGCAAGACGACGACGCTGCGCCTGGTCGCCGGGCTCGAGGAGCCCTCCGCCGGCCGGATCCTCATCGGCGGGCGGGACGTCACCGAGACGAAGACGTACCAGCGGCCCGTCAACACCGTGTTCCAGTCGTACGCGCTGTTCCCGCACATGTCGATCCTCGAGAACGTCGCCTTCGGCCTGAAGCGGCGGAGGATCGCCGACCCCGTCGGCAAGGCGCACGAGGCGCTCCGCCTGGTCGAGCTCGACCACCTCGCCCAGCGCCGCCCCGCGCAGCTCTCCGGTGGTCAGCAGCAGCGGGTCGCCCTCGCACGCGCCCTCGTCAACCGGCCCGCCCTGCTCCTGCTCGACGAGCCGCTCGGCGCCCTCGACCTCAAGCTCCGCCGGCAGATGCAGCTGGAGCTCAAGTCGATCCAGGAGGAGGTGGGCCTCACCTTCCTCCACGTCACGCACGACCAGGAGGAGGCCATGACGATGGCCGACACCGTCGCGGTGATGAACAAGGGCAGGATCGAGCAGATGGGCGCGCCGGAGGAGCTCTACGAGCTCCCGCGCACCGCGTTCGTCGCGAACTTCCTCGGCCAGTCCAACCTCTTCACGGGTGAGGTGGTCGGCAGCACCGACCGCGCACTCACCGTCGACGCGGGCGGGCACCGGATCGTCGTGCCCGTCGCCCGCTGCGCCCGCACGAGCGGGGAGATCACGGTCGGCGTCCGCCCCGAGAAGCTCCTGCTGCTGACGCAGGAGCCGCCGGCGGACTCCGGCCGGAACGTGCTCGGGCCCGGCCGCGTGGTCGACGTCTCCTTCAGCGGGGTCAGCACCCAGTACACGATCCGGATGCCGGGCCTGGGCCCGGTGGTCGTCTTCGCGCAGAACATGGTCTTCGGGCCGGTCGTCGGCGTGGGAGCGGAGGTGTGGGTCGGCTTCAGCACCGAGCACGGCTTCGGACTCGCGGACGAACCGGGCTCGGTCCCGCGCTTCGAGGCGGACGACTCCACCAGCGCCATCGCCGTGCAGCGCCGGGGGCTCCTGGCCGGTCGCAGCGGGGGAGCGTAGGCATGGCCTTCGCCGCCTTCGCCACGGGGCAGGCGGATCCTCAGGACGCTCCGGTCCGCCGGCGGTCGACGATCGCGCTGGTCCTGCTGCTGCCGGGCATCGCCTACATGCTGCTGTTCTTCCTGGCGCCGCTGATCTCGCTCGTGCTCACGTCCTTCCAGGCCGAGGTGCCGGACGGGGACATCGGCGAGTACGCCCCCGGCTTCGCCTGGCAGAACTACCTCGTGGTGATGGGCGACTACTGGCCACACGTGCTCCGCTCCTTCGGCTACGCGCTGATCGCGACGGTGCTCGCGCTGGTGATCAGCTACCCGCTGGCCTACTTCATCGGAGTGAAGGCGCGGCCCTGGCCGCTGCTGCAGAACCTGCTCCTCACGCTGGTGATCGCGCCCTTCTTCATCAGCTTCCTGCTCCGGACGCTGGCGTGGAAGCAGATCCTCGCGGACGAGAGCCCGCTCGTGCAGGCGCTCAAGGCCGTGGCGGTCCTGCCGAGCGACGGCCACCTCACGGGGACGCCGATCGCCGTGATCTTCGGCATCACCTACAACTTCATCCCGTTCATGACGATGCCGCTGTACACGACGCTCGAGCGCCTCGACGTGCGCTTCCTGGAGGCCGGGTCGGATCTCTACGCGCACCCCGCCTCCGTGTTCTGGAGCGTGACCGTCCCCCTGTCGATGCCGGGCATCGTCTCGGGCACGCTGCTGACGTTCATCCCCGCGGCGGGCGACTACATCAACGCGAGCCGGGACTTCCTCGGCTCGTCGCAGACCTCGATGGTGGGCAACGCGATCGAGGCGAACTTCCTCACGCTCGAGAACTACCCGGCGGCCGCCGCGCTCTCGATCGTGCTGATGGCCGTGATCCTGGTCATCGTCGGCTTCTACGTGAAGCGCAGTGGAACGGAGGACCTCCTGTGACCGCGACGGCCGACCGTCCGCTCGCGAGCGCCCAGGAGGCGCTCGGCGCGCCGCCCCCCGCCCCGATCCGGGGCCGCCGCCGCTTCCGGGGCCTCGGGCTCGGCGTCTACACGGCGCTGGCGCTGCTCTTCCTGCTCATCCCTATCGGGTACACCTTCGTCTTCTCCTTCAACGACTCGGGGAAGAGCAACCTCGCCTGGCGCGGTTTCACCCTCGACAAGTGGGTGTCGGCCTGGACCAGTGAAGAGGTGATGACCGCCTTCGGGAACAGCCTGCTGGTCGGTGTGATCGCCACCGTGCTGGCCACTGCGCTCGGCACCATGATCGCCATCGCGCTCGTGCGGTTCCGCTTCCGGTTCCGGTCGGCGATCAGCCTGCTGCTGTTCCTCCCCATGGCGACTCCGGAGGTGGTGCTCGGAGCCGGCCTCGCCGCGCAGTTCCTCAGCGTGGGCGCCGAGAAGGGACTGGTCACGATCGTGCTGGCGCACACGATGTTCTGCATCAGCTTCGTCGTGGTCACCGTGAAGGCGCGGGTGGCGAGCCTGGATCCGAAGCTGGAAGAGGCGGGACGCGACCTCTACGCGTCGCCGAACCAGGTCTTCTGGCGGATCACCTTCCCGCTGCTGCTGCCCGGCATCCTCGCCGCGGCGCTGCTCTCGTTCGCGCTGAGCTTCGACGACTTCATCATCACGAACTTCAACTCCGGATCGGTCACCACGTTCCCGAAGTACATCTACATCGCGGCGGCGCGCGGCATCCCGGCGGAGGCGAACGTCATCGCGTCGGCGGTGTTCGTCCTGGCGATCCTCGTGGTGGTGATCACGCAGGTCTCCGCGGCGGCCCGGGCGAAGCGCCTCACGCGCGAGCAGTAGCTCAGGGTGTGCCGGGAGGTGCGGTCAGACGTAGGAGGCACGGATCGCGCCGACCGGGCGCCCGCCGCCCGACACGACCGGGTTCAGCCGCACCAGCACGTCGTTCGCCGCGGTCCGGTCCACCGCGTCCGCCTCGACCAGGAGCTTCAGCGCGACCACGGTCGCGGCGCGCAGGCTCCCGTCGAGGATCTTCAGGGCGACGGTGGTGCCGTCGGGCGAGGCCATCACGAGCACGCCCTCGGCGCCGAGCTTGGCGACCAGGCCCAGGCGCTCGATCACGACGGTGTTGTCCCGGCCCGGGCCGTCGATCGCCCACGCGTTCTCGAGGATCGCGGCCGTGAGGACGCCGGCCTGGCGGTAGAGGCCGAACGGTGAGGCGGGGGAGGAGGACACGATCCGCGAGACGCCCTTCGCCAGCGCGGTCAGAGGAAGGGCGTGCACGGGAGCTCCGCAGCCGTCGATCCCCGAGGCCACGACGCGCTCGCCGGTGAGGCGCTCGATCGTGTCGACGATGTGCTGCTGCAGCGGGTGCGTCCGCTCGAGGTAGTCCTCGGTGCTCCAGCCGTTCTGCACGCAGGCCAGCAGCATCGCCGCGTGCTTGCCCGAGCAGTTCATGTAGAGCGGGTCCGGAGTCGCGCCCGCCCGCAGCAGCTGAGCGCGGGTCCCGGAGTCGCCGGGCCAGTCGGCCGGGCACTGCAGGGCGGTGTGGTCCAGGCCGGCGCGGAAGAGCAGGTTCTGCACCAGCGCCACGTGCTGGGGGATGCCGGCGTGGCTCGCGGTGGCGATGACCGCCTCCGCGCCGTTCAGCTCGACTCCGGCGGTCATCACCGCGAGGGCCTGGAACGGCTTGAGGCAGGAGCGGGGGAAGACGGGAGCCGTCGGGGTGCCGAGGCTGCGGGCGACGCGGCCCTCGGAGTCGAGGAGGACGGCGGAGCCGGCGTGGCGCGACTCGACGAACCCGGATCGCTCGACGACGGCCAGCTCGACGGACTCGGCGACGGTGAAGGTTCCTGCTGGCATCCCCCCATCCTGCCCGATGCGCCGACCGGTCCCGCGCTCCCGGAGACGCCGAAGGCCACCGGGGAGCTCCTCGGCGCCCGCGGTGGCCTTCGGAGGATCGCGCCTAGAGGGTGGCGAACGCGTCGGCGATGACCGACACGGCGTCGTCGAGCAGCTCGTCGGTGAGGGCGAGGCTCGGCAGGAAGCGGACCACGTTGCCGTAGGTGCCGGCGCTCAGCACGAGGACCCCGTGCTGGGCGGCGTAGTCGATGATCGCCTGGACCGCGACGGCGTTCGGCTCCTTCGTGGTGCCGGCGGTGCCGGGCTGCACGAGCTCCATCGCCATCATCGCGCCGATGCCGCGGACGTCGCCGATGATGTCGTAGCGCTCCTGCAGGCCTCGCAGCGCCGCGCCCAGGCGGGCGCCGATCCGGTCGGCCTCGGCGAGGAGGCCCTCGCGCTCGATGCGCTCGAAGACCGCGACGGCGGCGGCGGCGGCGACGGGGTTCCCGCCGAAGGTGCCGCCCAGTCCGCCGGCCTGCGCCGAGTCCATGATCTCGGCGCGACCCGTCACGCCCGCGAGCGGCAGGCCGCCGGCGATGCCCTTGGCCGAGAGGACGAGGTCGGGGACGAGGCCGAGGTGCTCGCTGGCGAACCAGGCGCCGGTGCGGGCCATGCCCGACTGGATCTCGTCGGCGACGAAGACGATGCCGTTGGCCGTGCACCACTCCTGCAGTGCCGGGAGGAAGCCGTCGGCGGGGACCATGAAGCCGCCCTCGCCCTGGATGGGCTCGGCGACGAGGCAGGCCAGGGCGGACGCGCCGACGGTCTTCTCGAGGTACGAGATCGCGCGCTGGGCGGCCTCGGCTCCCGACAGGCCGTCGTGGTACGGGTACGAGCTCGGCGCACGGTGGACGTCGCTGGCGAAGGGTCCGAAGCCCAGGCCGTAGGGCAGCGCCTTGAAGTTCATGGCCATCGTGAGGTTCGTGCGTCCGTGGTACGCGTGGTCGAGCACCGCGACGCCGGGGCGGCCGGTGTGCTTGCGCGCGATCTTGACGGCGTTCTCGACCGCCTCGGCACCGGAGTTGACCAGGACGGTCTTCTTGGCGAAGTCGCCGGGGGTGTGCTGGGCCAGCAGCTCCGCGACGCGGATGTAGGGCTCGTACGGAGTGACGGTGAAGAGGGTGTGCGTGAGGCGCGCGAGCTGCTCCGCGGCGGCCGCGACGACGGAGTCGTCGGTGTGCCCGATCGTCGTCACGCCGATGCCGGCGCCGAGGTCGATGAAGCTGTTGCCGTCGACGTCGACCAGGATCGCGCCGTGCGCGCGGTCGATGTAGACGGGGAGCGCGGTGCCGACGCCGGTGGGCACGACGGCGAGGCGGCGCTCGTGCAGGGCCCGGGATCGCGGCCCGGGGATCTCGGTCGCGACGCGCCGCTCCTGGGGGACTGCGGACGTGGGAACCTGGGGGGCGAGCGTGTCTGTCATGGTCCTCGGAGTCTACCCGCGGGGGTTCCGCGTCCAGAGGTCCAGACCGGCGCGACCGGCCTGATCCACCGCCGTCGAGGAGGAGCCCGATGAAGTCCGAGCACGAGTACGCGGTGTCCGTCGTCTGGGAGGGCGACCGGGGCACCGGCACGAGCGGCTACCGCGAGTACGGGCGCCAGCTGACCGTCACGGCGGAGGGCCCGGCGCCCATCCTCGCCTCGGCCGACACGCCCTTCCGGGGCGACGCCGACCGCTGGAACCCGGAGCAGCTGCTCCTCGCGGCGCTCGCGCAGTGCCACCTCCTCTCCTACCTGCACGTGGCGGTCAAGAACGGAGTCGTCGTCACCGGCTACACGGACGACGCGGTGGGCTCGATGCTGCAGGAGGGGGAGAGCGGCCGCTTCACCTCGGTGACCCTCCGGCCCCGCGTCACTGTCGCCGAGGAGTCGATGGTGGCGATCGCCCAGACGCTGCACGCCGAGGCCTCCCGGCTCTGCTTCATCGCCAACTCGGTGAACTTCCCCGTCTCCCACGAGCCGGAGGCGTCCGCGCGCTGAGGCTCAGCGGCGCTCGTGCGGGAGCGCCCGGCGGATGCGCTCGACCGTGGTCGTCGGCGGCGACTCGTTGTACGCACCGGCGAGCTCCTGCCCGGAGAGCGCGTGGACGGCCGCCATCACCTCGTCGGTGGCGTGGCGTCGGGCGCGGCCGGAGTCGGCGGAGCCGTGCCGCGAGAGGTCCAGCGGAGCCCCGAAGCGGACCGTGATCCGGTGCAGGCGCGGCACCCTCGTGCCCACCGGCTGGAGCTCCTGCGTGCCGATCATGCCGACGGGGACCACCGGCGCGCCCGTGGTGAGGGCGAGCCACGCCACTCCGGTGCGGCCCTTGTAGAGGCGCCCGTCGCGGGAGCGGGTGCCCTCGGGGTAGACGGCGAACGCCTCGTCCCGCTCGAGGATCGCCCGGCCGAGGTCCAGCGCCTCCTGAGCGGCCTGGCCGGCGCCGCGCTCGACCGCGACGGCTCCGACGCTCGTGAAGAACGCGCGCGAGAGGGCGCCCCGCACGCCGGTCCCCGTGAAGTAGTCCGACTTGGCCAGGAACTGCACCGGCCGCGGGGCGAGCAGCGTCAGCACCGGGGAGTCGATGAACGAGAGGTGGTTGGCCGCCAGGATCACGCGTCCCTCGGCCGGGACGTTGTCGCGCCCCTCCACGATCGGCCGGTAGACCAGCCGGCCGACGCCGCCGATGGACAGGCGCGCCAGACGCGCGGAGAGGCCGATCCCCGGGGGAGTCGGCCTCTCGTGGTCGTCGTCGATCCGCATTCCGACGAAGCTACCGGGGCGTCCATGCCGCTCCGGTCATGCGGCGGATCAGCCGAACTGGGCGAGCGCCTCCTCGATGACCGTCGCAGCGTCGTCGATGAGCTCCTCGCTGATGACCACGCTCGGCATGATCCGCAGCACGCTGTCCCAGCTGCCCGCGTCGAGGACGATCACGCCGTTCGTGGTGGCGTGCTTCAGGATCGCGGTGAGCGCCTCCGGGTACTGCTTCTTCGTGCCCGGGTGGACGAGCTCGACGCCCCACATGGCGCCCTTGCCGCGGACCTCGCCCACGACCGCGAAGCGCTCGGCCCAGTCGCCGATCCGCGCCTGCAGCAGGCGCTCGACCCGCTGCGCCTCCTCCAGCAGGCCCTCGGACTCGATCGCCTCGAACGTCGCGAGCGCCGCGGCGGTGGAGACGGGGTTGCCGCCGAACGTGCCGCCGATGCCGCCGGGCTGCACGGCGTCCATGATCTCGGCGCGGCCGGTGACGGCGGCGAGCGGGAAGCCGCCGGCGATGCCCTTGGCCGTCGTGATGAGGTCCGGGACCACGCCGTGGTGCTCGATGGAGTACCAGGTGCCGGTGCGGGCGATGCCGGCCTGGATCTCGTCCGCGACGAGGACGATGCCGTTCTCGGTGCAGAACTCGGACAGGCGGCGGAAGTAGCCCGGCGCCGGGATGATGATGCCGCCGTCGCCCTGGATCGGCTCGACGAAGAGCGCGGCCAGCTCCTGCGCGCCGATGTGGGTGGTGATGTAGTCGATGGTGCGCTCGGCCGCCTCCTCGCCCGTCATGCCCTCGGGGTCGCGGAACGGGTAGCTGATCGGGAGGCTGTAGATCTCTCCCGGGAAGGGGCCCATGCCCGCGCGCTCCGGCCAGGGGCGGTAGGTCATCGCCATCGTGAGGTTGGTGCGGCCGTGGAAGGCGTGGTCGAGCGTCGCGATGGCGCGGCGGCCGGTGAACTTCCGCGCGATCTTGACGGCGTTCTCGACCGCCTCCGCGCCGGAGTTCACCAGGATCGAGTGCTTCTCGAAGTCCCCGGGGGTGATCTCGGCGAGCTTCTCGGCGACCCGGACGTAGTTCTCGTACGGAGTGACGGTGAAGAGGGTGTGCGTCAGCTTCTCGGCCTGCGCGGCGGCCGCCGCGGCGACCGCGGGGTGCGCGTGGCCGATGGTGGTCACTCCGATGCCGCAGCCGAGGTCGATCAGGCGGTTGCCGTCGACGTCGACCAGGACCGCGCCCGACGCGTGGTCCATGTAGATGTTCGCGAGCGTCCCGGCGCCGCGGGAGACGCTGGCGACGCGGCGCTCCTGGAGGGCGACGGAGCGCGGGCCGGGGAGCTCGGTGACGAGCTCTCGGGACTGGGGGACCGAGAATTCACGCATTCCCCGATGGTAGGCCTGGGACCGTTCGAGGACCCGCACCCAGCGCGTTGCGAGGCGCGCCGTGCAGGATGGAGGCGATCCCCGAACGTCCACCGGCCGCCGCCGGTCACGAAAGGTGCCCCTGTGCGCAGAACCCTCGCGATCCTCGCCGTCCTCGGCGCCTCCCTGAGCCTGGCGGCCTGCACCCCCGGGGAGCCGGATGCAGCGCCGTCCGCCTCCGCCACCCCGCTCGGCTGCGCGACCGAGGGCGAGGCGACCGCCGCGGTGCAGACCAGCGGCGATTTCGCCACCAAGCCGGTCACCGTGTTCCCCAGCCCGGTCAGCGTGGACGTCACCGAGCGCTCGGTCGCGATCGAGGGCACCGGCGAGGAGGTCGCCGAGGGCGACACCGTGCTGGTCGACTACACGCTCTACAACGGGACGAGCGGTGCCGAGTTCTCGGCGAGCAGCTACGCGTCCGGTGGCCGCGCGGCCTTCGAGGTCGACACCGACCAGTACCTCGCCGGCCTCGTGAAGGCCGTCAACTGCGCGACCGTCGGCTCGCGCGTCGTCGCCGTCGTTCCCCCGGCCGACGCGTTCGGCGACGCCGGGCAGAGCCAGTTCGGCATCGCCGCGACCGACTCGATCGTCATGGTGATCGACGTCGAGCAGATCGTGCCGACCGCCGCCGACGGCGAGCCGCAGCCCCCGGTCGACGGCCTGCCGACGGTGGCGCTCGCCGAGGACGGGGCGCCCACCGTCACCATCCCCTCGACCGACCCGCCCGCCGACCTGCAGCTCGCCGTCCTCAAGAAGGGGAGCGGCGCGACCGTGGCCGACGGCGACCAGCTGATCGTGCAGTACCAGGGCGTGGTCTGGGGCACCGGCGAGGTGTTCGACCAGAGCTGGGGGAAGCCCGCTCCCGCCGCCTTCGGCACCGGCGACGTGATCGAGGGCTTCAAGGAGGCCGTCGTCGGCCAGACCGTCGGCTCGCAGGTGCTGGTCACCATCCCGCCGTCGAAGGGCTACGGCGACCAGGGCAACCAGAACGCGGGGATCAGCGGGACCGACACCCTCGTCTTCGTGGTCGACATCCTCGCCATCAGCTGACCGGGAGGCGCTGGGTGCTCCGTGCCAGGATGGGCGGATGCGCAGGGTCATCATCCTCGGCTCGACCGGGTCCATCGGCACGCAGGCTCTCGACGTCATCGGCGCGAACCGCGAGCGGTTCGAGGTCGTCGGCCTCGCCGCCGGCTCGAACCGGGCGGCGGTCGCCGAGCAGGCGTCCGCGTTCGGCGTCGAGCACACGGCGTTCGGCGCGGAGGAGGCCGAGCAGCTGATCCGCTCGGTCGACGCGGACGTCGTGCTGAACGGGATCACCGGCTCGGTGGGGCTCGGCCCGACGCTCGCGGCGCTCGAGGAGGGCAGGACGCTCGCCCTCGCCAACAAGGAGTCGCTGATCGTCGGCGGCGAGCTCGTCACCTCGCTCGCCGGTCCCGGCCAGATCGTGCCGGTCGACTCCGAGCACTCCGCGATCGCCCAGGCCCTCCTCGCGGGCGAGCACCGCGAGGTCCGCCGCCTCGTGCTGACCGCGTCCGGCGGGCCGTTCCGGGGACGCGACCGCGCCTCCCTCCGCGACGTCACCCCGGCGCAGGCGCTCGCGCACCCGACCTGGGACATGGGCCTGGTCGTCACGACCAACTCCTCCACCCTGGTCAACAAGGGGCTCGAGGTGATCGAGGCGCACCTGCTCTTCGACGTCCCCTACGACCGGATCGACGTCACCGTGCACCCGCAGTCGGTGATCCACTCGATGGTCGAGTACGTCGACGGCTCGACGGTCGCCCAGGCCTCGCCGCCGGACATGCGGCTCCCGATCTCGCTCGGCCTCGACTGGCCGCATCGCGTCGCCGGGGTCGGCGTCCCGCTCGACTGGACCCGCTCCCACTCCTGGACGTTCGAGCCGCTGGACGAGGAGGCGTTCCCCTCGGTCCGGCTCGCGAAGCGCGTCGGGGAGGCGGGCGCCTCCTACCCGGCCGTGTTCAACGCGGCGAACGAGCAGGCCGTGCAGGCGTTCCACGCCGGGCGGATCGGCTACCTCGACATCCTCGAGACGGTGGAGGCGGTGGTCGACGCGCACAGCGTCGACGGCGTGCTGACCCGCGAGTCGCTGGCCGCGGCGGAGGAGTGGGCGCGCCGCACGGCGGACGAGCGGATCGCCGGAGTCTGACCAGGGGTCATCCGGACGGGCTCCGTCTCCGCGGACCCGTGTCGGCGGACGTCGCTCCGCTGATCCGCTCGGCCGCGGAGTTCATCGGATCCATGCAGGCGCACCCCAGCGTGGACGGGCGGGCCCGGCCTACAGTGTGTCGGTGGAATCCGTGCTGCTCTTCGTCCTCGGCGTCGTCATCATCGCCGTCGGCGTCGCCCTCTCCATCGCCCTGCACGAGGTCGGGCACCTCCTCCCCGCCAAGCTGTTCGGGGTCAAGGTCACGCAGTACATGATCGGGTTCGGGCCGACCCTCTTCTCCCGGCGCCGCGGCGAGACGGAGTACGGCGTCAAGGCGATCCCGCTCGGCGGCTACATCGCCATGATCGGCATGTACCCGCCGAAGCACCCGGGGGACCGGCCCACGGAGTCGAGCACCGGCTTCTTCAACGGCCTGGCGTCCTCCGAGGCCCAGCTCGAGGAGCCCCGGCGCGGCGCCTACGCCACGATGATCGACGAGGCCCGCGCCGCCAGCGCCGAGACGATCGGCGACGGCGAGGACCACCGCGCGTTCTACCGGCTCCCCGTGTGGAAGCGCGTGATCGTCATGGCCGGCGGCCCCTTCATGAACCTCGTGATCGCCACGGTCCTCTTCACCGTCCTCCTCTGCGGCATCGGGATCCCGCAGAGCACCAGCACCCTCGCCGCGGTCTCGCAGTGCGTGGTCCCGGAGTCGCAGCGCGCGACCGCGACCTGCACCGCCGACGACCCGCTGGCACCCGGAGCCGCGGCCGGCCTGCTGCCGGGCGACACGATCACGGCGATCGACGGCACTCCGGTGAGCACCTGGAACGACCTGACCCCGATCATCCAGCGCTCCGCGGGCGTCCCGCTCAGCGTGTCCGTCCAGCGCGACGGCGCCCCGCTGACCCTCACGATCACCCCCGCCGAGAACGAGGTCGCGGTGACCGACGCGAACGGCGCCCCCGTCACCGACGCCTCCGGTGCGATCGAGACGCAGACGGTCGGCTTCATCGGCATCTCGCCCACGTCGGCCCTCGCGCAGCAGCCGGTCACCGCGGTGCCCGAGACGGTCTGGTCGAACATCACCAGCGTCGCCCATGTGATCCTCAACCTGCCGCAGCGCCTCATCGACGTCGCCCAGGCGGCGTTCGGCTCGGAGGCGCGCGACGCCAACGGCCCGATCAGCGTCGTCGGAGTCGGCCGGATCGCGGGCGAGATCGCCGCCTCCGACCAGCTCCCCGTCGTGTCGAAGGTGCAGACGATGGTCGGCGTCCTCGCCTCGCTCAACGTCGCCCTCCTCGTCTTCAACCTGGTGCCGCTGCTCCCCATGGACGGCGGCCACATCGCCGGCGCCCTCTGGGAGGGCCTGCGCCGCCGGATCGCCAAGCTCTTCGGACGCCGCGACCCCGGCCCCGTCGACATCGCCCGCCTGCTCCCGCTCACCTACGTCGTCGTCCTCGTCCTCGGCGGCATGAGCGCCCTCCTCATCTACGCCGACATCGTCAAGCCGATCACGCTGTTCTGAGTTGGATACCACGCCGGGCCTCGCCCGGCGTGGCGCGGTCGGCTTCTCGGGGTGGGGCGTGGGTGGAGCGGGGTGCGGGCGGCTGGGGCCGGTCGCTCGGACGGGATCGGCGGTTCGGCTCGGGAGCGAGGCGACCGCGGATCGTCGTGCGGTCTCGGGCTGAGAGCAGGTGCGGTGGACGGGTTCCGAGGCGCGCAGGAGGGGCGGCGGCTGGGAAGGTGCGGCGAGCGGACGAGGGGTCCCGCGGCGCGCGTACGATGGGGCGCGTGCCAGCAGTGAATCTGGGTCTTCCCAAGGTCCCCATGACCCTCGCCCCCCGCCGCAAGTCCCGCCAGATCAAGGTGGGCAAGGTGCTCGTGGGCGGTGACGCGCAGGTCAGCGTCCAGTCGATGTGCACCACACCGACGACGAACATCAACGCGACCCTCCAGCAGATCGCCGAGCTCACCGCGTCCGGCTGCGACATCGTCCGCGTCGCGGTGCCGAGCCGCGACGACGCGGAGGCGCTGCCGATCATCGCCAAGAAGAGCCAGATCCCGGTCATCGCCGACATCCACTTCCAGCCGAACTACGTCTACGCCGCGATCGACGCCGGCTGCGCCGCGGTCCGCGTGAACCCCGGCAACATCCGCAAGTTCGACGACCAGGTCGGCAAGATCGCCGCCGCCGCGAAGGCCGCCGGCGTCTCGATCCGCATCGGCGTCAACGCCGGCTCGCTCGAGCCGAGCATCCTGCAGAAGTACGGCAAGCCCACCCCCGAGGCCCTCGTCGAGAGCGCCGTCTGGGAGGCCAGCCTCTTCGAGGAGCACGACTTCCACGATTTCAAGATCTCGGTCAAGCACAACGACCCCGTCGTCATGGTGAAGGCCTACCGCCAGCTCGCCGAGCGCGGCGACTGGCCCCTCCACCTCGGCGTCACCGAGGCCGGCCCCGAGTTCCAGGGGACGATCAAGTCCGCCACCGCCTTCGGCATCCTCCTCGGCGAGGGCATCGGCGACACCATCCGCGTGTCCCTCTCGGCCCCGCCCGCGCAGGAGGTCAAGGTCGGCCTGCAGATCCTCCAGTCGCTGAACCTCCGCGAGCGCAAGCTCGAGATCGTCTCCTGCCCCAGCTGCGGCCGCGCGCAGGTCGACGTCTACACGCTCGCCAACGACGTCACCGCCGGCCTCGAGGGCATGAGCGTCCCGCTGCGCGTCGCCGTCATGGGCTGCGTCGTCAACGGACCCGGCGAGGCCCGCGAGGCCGACCTGGGCGTCGCCTCCGGCAACGGCAAGGGCCAGATCTTCGTCAAGGGCGAGGTCATCAAGACCGTCCCCGAGGCCGAGATCGTCCAGACCCTCATCGAGGAGGCCAACCGCCTGGCCGCCGAGATGCCGGCCGACGACACCTCGACCGGAGCCCCGGTCGTCACCGTCGGCGCGAACTGACGGCGCGGGGCGGATCGACGTGGTCCGCCCCGCACTGCGCCTCGCGCTCGTGGTCGTCGCCGCCGCGCTCCTCGCCTCCGGTGTCGCCGCGCTCCGCAGCGGCCCGTCCTCCGAGGCCGGCGAATGCATCGACAGCCGCAGCCCGCAGGACCCCTTCGGCTGCGACCGCTGGGTGCTGACCGCGGCCGAGGGGGAGACCCCGTACACGGCCTGGGTCGAGGACGCCCGCGTCCGCCTCCGCTCCGAGAGCGTCGGGGGTGCGCCGACCCTGGTCGTCGGCACCGGCTGCCTCGTGGTCAGCGCCGCCTACCGGATCGCCGACGGCGTGCTGATCCCCGGCGACGAGGTGACCGGCTCCGACACCTGCTCCGACACGCCGAGCCCCGAGGCCATCCGGCTCCGGGCGCTCCTCTCCGGCCCGATGACGATCGGCGGCACCCCCGACGACGTGCTGCTGGACGGCACGGGCGGAGCGGTCGTCTTCTCGCGGATCCCCGACTGAGGCTCCCGGCGCCCTCGCGAGCCGGGGGAGCGCAGCGGATAGGATCGTCCCTCGTGGTCACCCGTCTCTCGCATCTGTTCGTCCGCACGCTCCGGGAGGATCCCGCCGACGCCGAGGTCGCGGGCCACCGCCTCCTCGTCCGCGCGGGCTACATCCGCCGTCAGGCGCCCGGCGTCTTCGCCTGGCTGCCGCTGGGACTGCGCGTCAAGCGCCGCATCGAGCGGATCATCCACGAGGAGATGGAGGCCGCCGGCGCCCAGGAGGTGCACTTCCCCGCGCTCCTGCCCCGCGAGCCCTACGAGCTCTCGGGCCGCTGGACCGAGTACGGCGACGGCGTGTTCCGCCTGAAGGACCGCAAGGACGCCGACTACATGCTGGCTCCCACGCACGAGGAGTTCTTCACGCTGCTCGTGAAGGACCTCTACTCCTCCTACAAGGACCTGCCCCTGTCGATCTACCAGATCCAGGACAAGTACCGGGACGAGGCGCGGCCCCGCGCGGGCCTCCTGCGCGGCCGCGAGTTCACGATGAAGGACGCGTACTCCTTCGACTACACCGACGCCGGCCTCGACGCGAGCTACCAGCGCCAGCGCGACGCCTACGAGCGGATCTTCGCCCGTCTGGGCCTGGAGTACGTGATCGTGCAGGCCGACGCCGGAGCGATGGGCGGCTCCCGGAGCGAGGAGTTCCTGCACCCCACCCCCGTCGGCGAGGACACCTTCGTCCGGTCGGCGGGAGGGTACGCGGCGAACGTCGAGGCGTACCGCACGCCCGTTCCCGCGGCGCTGCCCGTCGAGGGCCTGCCCGAGGCGCGCGTCTTCGACTCGCCCGACACCCCGACCATCCAGACCCTCGTCGACCTGGCGAACGCGACGCAGCCCCGCCCCGACGGCCGCGCCTGGACCGCCGCCGACACCCTGAAGAACGTCGTCCTCGCGCTCACCGCGCTCGACGGCACCCGCGAGCTCGTGATCGTCGGCCTGCCCGGCGACCGCGACGTCGACCTCAAGCGCGCCGAGGTGGCCTTCGCCCCGGCCGAGGTCGAGGCCGCCACCGCGGAGGACTTCGCGAAGCACCCCGGACTGGTCAAGGGCTACATCGGACCCTGGTCGGCCGAGGGAGCCGTCCTGGGCGAGGAGTCGGCGACCGGCGTCCGCTACCTGCTAGACCCGCGCGTGGTCGACGGCACCGCCTGGATCACCGGGGCCAACGTCTCCGGGCAGCACGTCCTCGACCTGGTCGCCGGCCGCGACTTCCACGGCGACGCCACCGTCGAGGTCGCGGACGTCCGCACCGGCGACGAGGCGCCCGACGGCTCGGGCCCGATCGAGACCGCCCGCGGCATGGAGATCGGCCACGTCTTCCAGCTCGGCCGCAAGTACGCCGACGTCCTCGGGCTGAAGGTGCTCGACGAGAACGGGAAGCTCGTCACCGTCACGATGGGCTCCTACGGCATCGGCGTGACCCGCATCCTCGCCATCATCGCCGAGGCCACCCACGACGACCGAGGACTGCTCTGGCCCGCGAACGTCGCGCCGTTCGACGTGCACGTCATCGCGACCGGCAAGGACGCGGCGGCTCTCGAGCTCGCCGAGTCGGTCGGCGCCTCCCTCGAGGCCGCCGGCCGCGACGTGCTGATCGACGACCGCCCGAAGGTCTCGCCCGGCGTCAAGTTCGGCGACGCCGAGCTGATCGGGGTGCCCGTGATCGTCATCGCGGGCCGAGGAGCGGCCGACGGGATCGTCGAGCTGTGGGACCGCCGGTCCGGCGAGCGCGAGCAGCTCCCGGTCGCCGAGGCGCTCGCCCGGCTGGGCGCCTAGACCCGACACGCCGAGGGCCCCGCCACCGCTTCCCGTGGCAGGCGGGGCCCTCCGTGCGTCGGCAGGATCCGCGGGTGGAACCCCGGGCCGCGTCGGGTACCCTTGAGGGCTGATCCGGGTGAGAGCCCGGCAGGCGAACGACCGCGGTCACCACCGCGGCATCCAAGTGAATAGAGAGAAAGGCCCGCCCGTGGACATCGACCTGAGCGTTCTGCGACTCATGGAGCGCGAGCGCGAGATCCCCTTCGAGGAACTCGTGCAGATCATCGAGCAGGCGATCCTGACCGCCTACCTCAAGCACATCGGCCAGGCCGACGATGCCGACAAGGCCACCGCCGTCGACGCGCGAGTGCACCTCGACCGCAAGACCGGTCACGTCTCGGTCTTCGTGCCCGAGCTCGACGAGGAGGGCGCCGTCGTGGGCGAGGCCGAGGACTCCCCGCGCGACTTCGGCCGCATCGCCGCCTTCGCCGCGAAGCAGGTCATCAACCAGCGCCTGCGCGACATCGCCGACGAGCACGTGCTCGGCGAGTTCAAGGGCCGCGAGGGCGACATCGTCGCCGGCGTCATCCAGCAGGGCCCCAACCCGCGGATGATCCACGTCGACCTCGGCTCCATCGAGGCGATCCTCTCGCCCGAGGAGCAGGTGCCCGGCGAGGACTACAGCCACGGACGCCGCATCCGCGTCTACGTCACGAGCGTCGGCCGCGGACCCAAGGGCCCGTCGGTCCAGGTGTCCCGCACCCACCCGTCGCTGGTGCGCAAGCTGTTCGCCCTCGAGGTCCCCGAGATCGCGTCCGGCGTGGTGGAGATCGTCTCCCTCGCCCGCGAGGCCGGCCACCGCACCAAGATCGCGGTGCGCGCGACCGAGCCCGGCGTGAACGCCAAGGGCGCCTGCATCGGCGAGCTCGGCCAGCGCGTGCGCGCGGTGACCGCCGAGCTCAACAACGAGAAGATCGACATCGTCGACTACTCCTCCGACCTGCCGACCTTCGTCGCCAGCGCGCTCTCGCCCGCCAAGGTGACCAGCGCGTTCGTGATCGACCAGAGCCTCAAGGCCGTCCGCGCGCTCGTCCCCGACTACCAGCTCTCGCTCGCCATCGGCAAGGAGGGCCAGAACGCCCGCCTCGCCGCCAAGCTGACCGGCGCGAAGATCGACATCCAGCCCGATTCGGTGATGGACGGGGAGTGATGCCCGAGCATCGGCCGTGCGGGGGAGCGGTCCCGGAGGGGAGGGAGTAGAGTGGAAGCCGTCAGAACGTGCGTCGGCTGCCGTCTGCGCGCCCCCCGGGCCTCTCTTCTGAGGCTGGTCCTCCACTCGAACGTCCTCGCGGTAGACCCGCGTGCCGTCCGTCCTGGTCGGGGAGCGTGGCTCCACGACACAGCCGACTGCTACGAGCTCGCGGTCAAGCGCCGCGCGTTCGGAAGAGCGTTCCGGACACGCGAGAGCGTGGACGCGAGCGAGCTGGAGCAGTACATCGCACGATCCGACCGGCTCGGCCCCTCGACCGGAGGGGCCGGAGCAGCGCACGATCACACCATAGAGAACAGGCAGAACGGCCCGTGAACTGATCATGAGCGAAGACTGATGAGCGGCTCGAAATGAGACCCGTCCGTTCGTGACGCCTGCCCCCGTCTTGGGTGCAGGCCCAAGACAGGAGAGAAGTGGCAAAACCACGCGTACACGAGATCGCATCCGAACTGGGTGTCGATAGCAAGGTCGCACTTGCGAAGTTGAAGGAGCTCGGCGAGTTCGTCAAGGGCCCGTCCTCGAGCATCGAACCCCCGGTGGCGCGCAAGCTCCGCCAGGCCCTCCAGGGCCAGGGCGGTTCCTCCGCGGGAGCGTCGGCGACCCCGGCCGCCCCCGCCGCCGGCGCCCGTCCCGGGGCCCCGCGCCCCTCCGGCGCGCGTCCGTCCGCGCCCACGCCCGGACCGGCCAAGCCGCCCGCTCCGGCGCCGGCACCGCCGATGTCGGTCGCCGAGCGCCAGGCCCAGGCTCAGGCCGCCCAGGAGGCCGCGGCCGCTCAGCGCGCTCAGGCAGCCAAGGACGCGCCCGCCGAGGCCGCCGCTCCGGCTCCGACCGAGGCCCCCGCGGCTCCGGCCGCCGCCGAGAAGCCGGCGTCCGGCGCGACCCCCGGCGGACCCAAGCCCGTGACCCCGCGTCCGGCTCCCGCCGCGAACACCCCGCGCCCCGGCGGCGCCTCGGGCGGCTCCAACCGCCCCGGCGGCACTCCGCGCCCGGGCAACAACCCGTTCGCCAGCAACCAGGGCATGGGACAGCGTCCCGCCGCCCCGCGCCCCGGCAACAACCCCTTCGCCAGCTCGCAGGGCATGGGATCGCGTCCGACCCCGGGTAACATCCCCCGCCCCGCTGCTCCGCGCCCCGGCGCGCCCCGACCCGGCGGACCCGGCATGGGCCAGCGCCCCGCCGGCTTCGGCCAGCGTCCCGGCGGACCCGGCGGCGGAGCAGGACGTCCCGGCGGTGCCGGTCGTCCGGCCGGCGGCGGCTTCCAGCGCCCCGGCGGCGCTCCCGGTGCCGGTGGCGGCTTCGCCCCGCGTCCCGGTGGCGGCGGTCGCGGTCGCGGCCCCGGCGGTGGAACCGCAGGAGCCTTCGGTCGCGGTGGCGGCAAGAGCAAGGCCCGGAAGTCCAAGCGCACGAAGCGTCAGGAGTTCGAGCTCAGGGAGGCCCCGTCGCTCGGCGGCGTCAGCGTCCCCCGCGGCGACGGCAGGACGGTCATCCGTCTGCGCCGCGGCGCGTCGATCTCGGACTTCGCCGACAAGATCGAGGCCATGACCGGCGTGCCGGTGCCCCCCGGCAACCTGGTCACCGTCCTCTTCGCCCTCGGCGAGATGGCGACGGCCACCGAGTCGCTCGACGAGGCCACCTTCGAGGTGCTCGGCTCCGAGCTCGGCTTCAAGATCCAGGTCGTCTCGCCCGAGGACGAGGACAAGGAGCTCCTCGAGGGCTTCGGTCTCGACCTCGAGCAGGAGCTCGACGACGAGACGGACGAGGACCTCGAGATCCGTCCGCCGGTCGTCACCGTCATGGGTCACGTCGACCACGGAAAGACGCGCCTGCTCGACGCGATCCGCAACGCCAACGTCGTCGCCGGCGAGGCGGGCGGCATCACGCAGCACATCGGTGCGTACCAGGTCGTCGCGGAGCACGAGGGCATCGAGCGCCCGATCACCTTCATCGACACCCCGGGTCACGAGGCGTTCACCGCCATGCGAGCCCGCGGTGCCCAGGTCACGGACATCGCGATCCTCGTGGTCGCGGCGGACGACGGCATCATGCCGCAGACCATCGAGGCGCTGAACCACGCCCAGGCGGCCAACGTGCCGATCGTGGTCGCGGTGAACAAGGTGGACAAGCCCGACGCCAACCCGGCCAAGGTGCGCCAGCAGCTCACCGAGTTCGGGCTCGTCGCCGAGGAGTACGGCGGAGACGTCATGTTCGTCGACGTGTCGGCTCGCGCGGGCACCGGCATCCAGGACCTCCTGGACGCCGTGCTGCTCACCGCGGACGCCGGTCTCGACCTGCGCGCCAACCCCAACAAGGAGGCGCGCGGAGTCGCGATCGAGGCGAAGCTCGACAAGGGACGCGGTGCGGTCGCGACCGTGCTCATCCAGTCGGGAACGCTGCGCGTCGGAGACGCGATCGTCGCCGGAACGGCCTACGGCCGCGTCCGTGCGATGGCGGACGAGAACGGCAACGCCGTCCTCGAAGCCGTGCCGTCGCGTCCGGTGCAGGTGCAGGGACTCTCGTCCGTGCCCCGCGCCGGCGACACCTTCCTCGTCACCGAGGAGGACCGCACGGCCCGTCAGATCGCCGAGAAGCGCGAAGCCGCTCAGCGCAACGCCCTGCTGGCCAAGGCCCGCAAGCGCATCTCGCTCGAGGACTTCACCCGTGCTCTCGAGGAGGGCAAGGTCGAGTCGCTCAACCTCATCATCAAGGGCGACGTGTCCGGTGCCGTCGAGGCGCTGGAGGAGTCGCTCGTCAAGATCGAGGTCGACGACTCGGTGCAGCTGCGCATCATCCACCGCGGCGTCGGTGCGATCACGGAGTCGGACGTCAACCTCGCGACGATCGACAACGCGATCATCGTGGGCTTCAACGTCCGCCCCGACCCGAAGGCCCGCGAGCGCGCTGCTCGAGAAGGAGTGGACATCCGCTTCTACTCGGTCATCTACAACGCGATCGAAGAGGTCGAGAACTCGCTCACGGGCATGCTCAAGCCCGAGTTCGAGGAGGTCCAGTCCGGTGTAGCCGAGATCCGCGAGGTGTTCCGCTCCTCCAAGTTCGGCAACATCGCGGGTGTCATCGTCCGCTCCGGCACGATCACCCGCAACTCGAAGGCGCGCGTCATCCGTGACGGCGTTGTGGTCGGGGACAACCTGGCCATCGAGTCGCTGCGTCGCTTCAAGGACGACGTCACGGAGGTCCGTACGGACTACGAGGCCGGTATCGGTCTCGGAAAGTACAACGACATCCAGATCGGCGACGAGATCGAGACGATCGAGATGAAGGAGAAGCCGCGAGGCTGATCCGTTCCACTGGAAGGCCCGGGTCCGCCCGGGCCTTCCGGCGTCTCACGGCGCTGTTCGTGCGGGATCGGGAGGGGACTCTCGTCCTCTCGCGCCCTGCGGAAGGAATCGGGGGCCGCCGGTGTCCCGGAGGTGCGGACCCTCCAGCGGGCGCTTCCGCACCCCCGGGTGCGGGAGACCGACCCCGATCAGGCGCTCCTGTCTCGGTGGGTGCGCCCGCTGAACGAGCAGCTCGCGAGCAGCGCGCCTGCGGGCGACGTCCGGCTCCCGATCCAGCACCTGAGCCTTCCCACCCCGGTCCCCGAGGATCCGGGGGGCGGACCCGCACTCCCTCCGATCGCGGGCACGGGTGGGGTGCCTCCTCGCGGCTCCTGGCCGGGCCTGGCGGGCGGGCCGCAGGCCCGCGGGAGGGAGCCGCGAGGAGGCACCCCACCCGCGCCGTCGCAGACGCGCGGTCGAGGGGCATCACGCCCTAGAAGCAAGGCCCCCTCGGACGCGACCGGTCGTCCGGGCGGAGAGTGGTTGAATGGCGAGCTGAACGGTTCGCCGAGAGAGATGTGAGGACCAGCCATGGCAGATCCGGCCCGGGCGAGGAAGCTCGCCGAACGTATCCAGGTGATCGTCGCGAAGCGGCTCGAGCGCGGTCTCCGCGACCCGCGCCTCGGCTTCGTCACCATCACCGATGTCCAGGTGACCGGCGACCTGCAGCGCGCCTCGGTGTTCTACACGGTCTACGGCACCGATGAGGAGCGCGCCGATTCGGCCGCGGCCCTCAAGGCCGCCACCGGCATGCTCCGCACCGAGGTGGGCAGGAACATCACGTCCCGGCTCACGCCGTCGCTCGAGTTCATCCTCGACGCGGTGCCCGAGAACGCGAAGCACATCGAGGATCTGCTCGCCGCCGCGCGCAGCCAGGATTCGCAGGTGCAGTCGCTCGCCGCTCAGGCGGACTACGCCGGCGACGCCGACCCCTATGTGAAGCCCCGCGAGGACGACGAGGACTAGGCGCCGAGCCCGAACACCGCGGAGCCCGTGGCGACGTCGACCGATTCCAGGACGACGACGACACGGGCTCCCGGCGTGAGCGGGGCCGGGAGGTCGACGGTGATCTCCGGGTCGAGCAGCTGCACCGAGGAGCGGGTGCGCGCCGAGGAGACGACGATCCCGCTGAAGGAGGCTCCTTCGCGGCCGCGGAGGACGGCGGCCTCGACGATCGCGGTCGCCGCACGGGAGGCGGCTCCGGCCCGGCGGTCGCTCGCGACGAGGAGCGGCGGGAGCAGGGGCAGCGCCTCGCGCAGCTGCGACGGGATCGTTCCGCCCCGGGACACCGCGAGGCAGACGGCGAGGCCGAACCGGTCGACCAGGCGCCGCAGCGGCGCGGTGACGTGCGCGTACGGCGCGGCGAGGGCCGCCTGCGCGGGATGCTCCGGCGGGGCGCCGTCGAAGGCGGTGTAGCCGGCGCCGCGGAACAGGCTCGCCGCGGCGTACATGATGGCGAGCTGGGCGGGGTCGGCGGTGTCGAGGCGGCGCAGGTAGGCGCCGTAGGCCTCCTCCTCGGGCCACGGGACGCCGAGCGCCGCGGCTCGGGAGCGGAAGGCCGCGACGGTGGCGGGGTCGGCCTCGGGCATGGTCCGGAGGATGCCCACCCCCGCGTCGAGCATCATCGTCGCCGCCGCCATGCCGGTCAGCAGCGAGACCTGGGCGTTCCAGCCCTCGACGACCAGGGGAGCGCGGCGCTCGACCCGGTAGCCGCCGTCGGCGGCGACGATCTCCTCCTCGGGCAGCGTCAGGCTCGCTCCTCCGCGCTCGGCCTCGCGCGCCAGGCGCTCGCGTCCGAACCAGGGGAGGAGGGCGAGGGAGGGGTGCGGATCGCCCGCGTCGACGCTGCGCTGCACGCCCTCGTAGTCGAGCCGGGCCACGCTGCGCACGAGCGCCCGCTCGAGGTGCACCGAGCGCGGCTCCGCCCGCTCGTCGAGGGTCAGCGTCCAGACCAGCGCTCGGCGCGTCTCGTCCGGCAGGAGCGACGCGGTCCCCTCGGAGAGGACCGCGGGGTGCAGCGGGACGCGGCCGTCCGGGAGGTAGTAGGTCTGGCCGCGGCGGCGCGTCTCGGCGTCGAGCGCTCCGCCGGTGCGGACGACCGCGGGCACGTCCGCGATGGCGTAGCGGAGGACGACGCCCTCCGACGTGCGCTCCAGGTGGAGGGCCTGGTCCAGGTCGAGCGAGCCGGGCGGGTCGATCGTCACGAAGGGGAGGTCCGTCCGGTCGACGCGGTCCTCGTCGTCCGCTCCGGCGTCCGCGTGCTCGGCCTCGGCCAGCGCGGCCGGCGGGAACGGGCCGGGCAGGTCGTTCTCGACGCGGACCGCGGCGAGGGCGCGCTGGACGTCCTGGGCGAGGTCGACGTCGAGGGCGCGCTCGACGGCGGCGTCGGGGCGGGGGAGGCGGAGGCGGCGACCGGTCACGGCGCCGACCCTACCCGCCTCCTCCGACGCGGACGGCGGTCGACGGGCCCTCAGGAGCCGGGGAGGAGGTAGCCGTCCTCCGGGCCGCCCGTCGCCAGGCCGTCGGCGAGGAGCCCGGCCAGGGCGCGACCGCGCTGGTCGGCGTCCGGCCAGAGAGACTCCACCTCGGCCGCGGTGACCGGGCCGTGCGCGGCGCGGAGCTCGGCGAGGATGAGGCCGCGGACCTGGCGGTCCGAGCCCTCGAACCGCTTCTGCTTCGCCTTCACGGGCCCGGTGTGCTCGGGGTACCCCTCCGCCCGCCAGCGGCAGAGGTCGCGGATCGGGCACTCGTCGCAGCGCGGAGCGCGGGCGGTGCAGACGATCGCCCCCAGCTCCATCGCGCCCGCGTTGAAGGCCGCCGCCTCGGAGAGCGACTCGGGCAGCAGCGCCGACATCGCAGCGAGGTCGGCCCTCGCGCGGGGCGGGCCGGGCTCCGCCGCTCCGTCGACCGCGCGCGCGCGGACCCGGCGGACGTTGGTGTCGACCACGGGGTGCCGCCTCCCGTAGGCGAACACGGCGATGGCGCGGGCGGTGTAGTCGCCGATGCCGGGCAGCGCGAGGAGGGTCTCGACGTCGTCGGGGACCACGTCGCCGTGCTCCTCGGCGATCGCCACGGCACAGGCGTGCAGGCGCAGGGCCCGCCGCGGATAGCCCAGGGACTGCCAGGCGCGCACCGCCTCGCCGGGAGGGACGGCGGCGAGAGCGGAGGGTGTCGGCCAGCGCTCCAGCCACTCCGCCAGACGCGGGACGACGCGGACCACCGGGGTCTGCTGCAGCATGAACTCGCTGACGAGCGTGCCCCAGGCGGGGAAGCCCTCGCGGCGCCACGGCAGGTCGCGGGCGCTCGTGCGGAACCAGGCGGTGATCGCGTCGGCGAGAGGGTCGGAGGGCATCAGCCCACACTAGGCGGCGGCGCGTATCGTGGGCGGATGACCAGGTGGGCTCCGCAGAAGGCCGATGTGCTCGACGCTCTCGCGGCGGAGGTGCTGCACAACTACGGGCGCGGACGGGTCAAGGTCGGGATCGACGGCGACGACCCCGCGGTGAGCGCGGCGTTCGCGCTCGACCTCGCGGCGGCGCTCCGCCGGGCCGGCAAGGACGCGATCGTCGCGCACCTCGCCGACTTCCGACGTCCCCGCGCCGATCGGGACGACCCCGCCGTGCCCGACGAGCTGCGCTCCTACGCGGCCGGGTACGACTACGAGCTCCTGCGCCGCGTGCTGCTCGATCCGTTCACCCTCGGCGGCAGCACCGGGTTCGTGCTCGCGGGCTTCGACGCGGTGCGCGACGAGGCGCGGCAGGCGCGCTGGCGGACCGCCGGCCGCGACGCGGTGCTGCTTGTCGACGGCGAGTTCGCCCTCCGGCCGGAGCTGCGCGGCGCGTGGAGCACCAGCATCCGCCTCGACACGCAGGAGCCGCCGGTGGACGCGGCGTACCGCGCCACGACGGACCCGCGCCGGCTGGCGGGGATCCTCGTCGACATCCGCGATCCGGAGCAGCCCCGGCGCCTCTTCGCCGACTCCTGCTGAGCCTCGGGACGGAGGCCGCCGCCGCGGGCGGCGTCCGTCCGACAGGGCCGCGGGCTCAGACCAGGGCGGCGCGGCGCACGACCTCCGCCGGCGGCACGAAGGCGCCCGCCCGCTCGACCTCGTGCACCAGGTCGACCAGCAGCTGGTTGACCGGTGCCTCGCGCCCGCCGCGGTGAGCGGTGCGGACCACGGCCCCGGCCAGGTGGTCGATCTCGCTCGGCACTCGGCGGCGGACGCTCTGCAGCGTCGACCCGGGGTTCGGCACCTCGCCCATCCGCGCGGCCATCCGGCGGGGGAGCAGCTCGACCAGGGGCAGGGGAGCGGCGGCCAGGGCGCGGACGGACGTGTTCGAGAGTCCCTGCAGCGAGCCGAAGCGGACGCCCGACGCGAGGCCCGTCCGGGCGGCCTCGCGCATCGACCGGGCGAGGACGCGCCGCAGCCCCGGATCGTCGATCGTCTCCTGGACCGAGAGCCCGGTGATCGCGGGCAGGGCGTTGACCTCGTTGATCAGCAGCTTCGTCCACTGCGCTCCGGTGAAGTCGTCGGTGACGGCGGTGGGGACCGCCTCGCCGAGCACGGCGGCGGCCCGTCGCACGTCGTCGTCGGCCGGGCGGCCGGGGACGCCGAGCGTGGTCGTGGCAGGAGCCGTGACGGTGACGCGGCCGGGTTCGAGGTGGCTCGCGGCGAAGAGGGCGAGAGCACCCACGAGCCGGGCGTCGCGCACCTGCCGGGCCGCCGCGGTGAGTCCGTCCAGTCCGTTCTGGACGACGACGACGAGGGTGCCGTCGACCGTGCGGCGGTTGGTGCGCAGCGCGTCCTCGGCGTCCTGCGCTTTCGTGCAGACGAAGGCGAGATCGGGCACCAGATCGAGGGACTCGCCGCAGCGGACCCAGGCGGTGTGCTCGCCCCACGCCCCGTCGAGCCGGATCCCCGACCGGCGGATCGCGGTGAGGTGGTCGCCTCGGGCGGTGACCTCGACGTCGTGCCCGGCGCGGTCGAGAAGGGCGGCGATGGTGCCGCCGACGGCGCCTGCTCCGAGTACTGCGATCCTCATCCGGACAGCCTAGGACGGGCGGGGGAGGGCTCCGGCTCCACCCCGGGAGTACTCCCGATCCGTCCGTGTATCCTCGCACCCGTGCTCGAGACCCCCGCCCCGGCTCCGAACGGGATCCTCCTGCTGGACAAGCCCGGCGGCATCACCAGCCACGACCTCGTCTCGCGGACCCGCCGTCGCGCGGGGACCCGCAAGGTCGGCCACGCGGGGACGCTCGATCCGATGGCGACCGGGCTGATGATCCTCGGTCTCGGCCCCTCGACGCGCCTGCTCACCTACCTCGTCGGCCTCGACAAGCAGTACGAGGCGACTATCCGGCTGGGCTCCTCCACCACCACCGACGACCAGGAGGGCGAGGTGCTCGCCTCGGCGGAGCCCGCCCTCGTCGCGGCCCTCGCCCCGGAGTCGGTGTCCGACGCGATCGCGGCCCTCACCGGAGCGATCGAGCAGGTCCCGAGCACGGTCAGCGCGATCAAGGTCGACGGCCGCCGCGCCTACGCCCGCGCCCGCGACGGCGAGGAGGTCGTGCTCGCCTCCCGCCCCGTGACCGTCTCGGAGTTCGCCGTCCTGGCGAGCCGCCCGGTCGAGGGGTTCCTCGACCTGGACGTGCGCGTCACCTGCTCCTCCGGCACCTACATCCGCGCGCTCGCCCGCGACCTGGGCGCGTCCCTCGGAGTCGGCGGCCACCTGACCGCGCTGCGGCGCACCGCGGTCGGCCCCTTCTCCGTGGCGCAGGCCGGCGAGATCGACGAGCTCGACGTCCCCGCCGCGCTCCTGCCGCCGACGCTCGTGGCGGGCGAGCTGTTCCCCCTGCTGCGCCTCGACGCCCAGGAGGCGGGCGATCTCGCGAACGGCAAGCGCATCCCGGCCCCGGAGGCGGTGGCGGGAGCGAAGGGCCTCCTCGCCGCGGTCGGCCCGGGGGAGCGGCTGATCGGCCTCGCCGAGCGGCGCGGCACCCAGCTCAAGAGCGTCGTCAACTTCCCGACCGAGGACCTGCGGACGGCCGCCTCGTGATCGAGTGGTTCACGATCCTCCAGGTGGGGATCGCCGTCGCGGCCGGCCTGCTCTGCCTCGTGCTCGGGCTGCTCGCCCGCCGTCCCTCGGACGTCTCGGTCGGCGCGACGGCGATCGTCGAGCTGCTGCTGATCGTCCAGCTGGCGGTCGCGATCGTGTCGCCGCTGGTCGGCAACCGACCGTCGGGGAGCCTGCCGGAGTACTACATCTACCTGATCTCGGCGCTGCTCCTGCCGCTCGCGGCCGGGTTCTGGGCGCTCATCGAGCGGAGCCGCTGGAGCACCGTGATCCTGGGCGTCGCCTGCCTCTCGATCGCGGTCATGGTCTACCGGATGCACCAGATCTGGTTCTTCCAGAGCGCCTGATCGGGCCCGCCACCGGGCCCGGCCCGGCGAGCGCCTAGCATGGACGTGCGATGTCGAAACCAGCCAGCGATGCGTCCGGACGGGCCGCTCACGACCCCTCAGTCCCCTCGGCCCCCGGGAGTGGAGAGCCGACCCGTTCCGCCCGCTCGCGCGGGATCGGCAGCCTCCTGGTCGTGGTCTACGGGATCCTCGCGCTCGCCGCGACGGGGCGCTCCGTCTTCCAGATCATCGACCGGTTCGACGAGGCGCCGCTGGCGTTCTCGCTCTCCGCGCTCTCGGCCGTCGTGTACATCGTCGCGACGGTCGCCCTGATCGTCCCGGGCCGCGCCTGGCAGCGCGTCGCGTGGGTGACGATCACCTTCGAGCTGGTGGGCGTGCTCGTGGTCGGTGCGCTCAGCCTCCTCGCTCCGCGGCTCCTCGGGCTCGCGAGCGCCGACCCGTTCGGGCGCCAGTCGACGGTGTGGGCGGCCTTCGGCGCCGGCTACCTGCTCATCCCGCTCGTCCTGCCCGTGCTCGGCCTCTGGTGGCTCCGCGTGCAGGGGCGGCGCACGCCCCGGGCGGCCGCCTGATGCGCGTCGAGACCCGCCCCGGCGACCTGGCCGGGATCGGACCCTCCGCCGTCACGATCGGCAAGTTCGACGGCGTCCACTCCGGGCACCGGGCCGTCATCGGCCGGCTGCACGAGCGGGCCCGCGAGCAGGGGCTCGCCGCCGTCGTCGTCACCTTCGACCGCAATCCGCTCAGCGTGATCGCGCCGGAGAAGTGCCCGCCCGTCCTGGTCGGCAACGAGCAGAAGCTCGAGCTCCTCGCCGGGACCGGCGTGGACGCGACGCTGCTGCTCACCTTCGACGAGGCGTTCCGGGCGCTCTCGCCCGAGCAGTTCGTCGAGCAGGTGCTGGTGGAGGCGCTCGAGGCCCGCGTGGTCCTCGTCGGCTCCGACTTCCGCTTCGGCGCCCGGGGAGCGGGCGACGTCGACCTGCTGCGCGTGCTCGGCGGGCAGCACGGATTCGAGGTGGAGCTGATCGACGACGTGCGGCCCGAGGACGGGCGCCGCGTCTCCTCCACCTGGATCCGCGAGCTGCTGGCCGAGGGCGACGTGGAGCACGCGACGCGCCTGCTCGGGCACGAGCCCGTCGTCCGCGGCGTGGTCGTGCACGGAGCGAAGCGCGGCCGCGAGCTGGGCTTCCCGACCGCGAACCTCTCGCCGGAGTCGCAGGGCCTGATCCCGGCCGACGGCGTCTACGCGGGCCGGCTCACCACCGACGGCGTCACGCATCCCGCCGCGATCTCGGTCGGCAGCAACCCGACCTTCGTCGGAGTGCCGCCCAAGCAGGTCGAGGCGTACGTGCTCGATCAGACGCTCGACACCCTCGACCTCTACGACCGCGTGGTCGACGTGGCGTTCGTCGGCCGGATCCGCGGCCAGGTCGCCTACGAGGGCGTCGAGCCCCTCATCCGCCAGATGAACCACGACGTGGTGCAGGTCCGCGAGGTCCTCGGCATCGACTGAGCGGGATGCCGGCCGCCGCCTAGCAGGGGCCGCGGGCCCGCACCAGCGGGAGAGGTCCCGGGGCCATCGGCGTACCGTGGCCGCATGAGCGAAACCCCCTCCGACTCGGCGCGCCCCCTCGCGCTCGTCACCGGCGCGACCGGCTACATCGGCGGCCGGCTGACGCCGCGCCTCCTCGAGGCGGGCTTCCGGGTGCGCGTCCTGGTGCGCGACCCGCGCAAGCTGGTCGACGTGCCGTGGGCGGAGGAGGTCGAGGTCGCCCAGGGCGATCTCGGCGATCCGGAGTCGCTGGAGGCCGCGGTCGAGGGCGTCGACGTCCTCTACTACCTCGTCCACTCGATGGGCTCGGGCAACGACCACGCCCACTTCGAGGAGGTCGAGAGCCGCGCCGCGCAGAACGTCGCCACGGCAGCGAGGTCGGCCGGCGTCGGCCGCATCGTCTACCTCGGCGGCCTGCACCCCGAGGGCCAGGAGCTCTCGAAGCACCTCCGCTCGCGCGCTGAGGTGGGCCGGATCCTGATGGAGTCGGGAGTGCCGACGATCGCCCTGCAGGCGGGCGTGATCATCGGCTCCGGGTCGACCTCGTTCGAGATGGTGCGCCACCTCACCGACGTGCTGCCGTACATGCCCGCGCCGCAGTGGGTGCGCAACTTCATCCAGCCGATCGCCGTGCGCGACGTGCTGCACTACCTGATCGGCTCCGCGTCGCTCGAGGACGCCACGCTCAACCGCACCTTCGACATCGGCGGGCCCGACGTGCTCCGCTACGGCCAGATGATGAACGGCTACGCGGTCGAGGCCGGGCTCCCGCAGCGGCCGATCGCGTCCCTGCCGGTGTTCACCCCGTGGCTGGCCTCGCAGTGGGTCAACCTGGTCACGCCGATCCCGCGCTCGCTCGCGGTGCCCATCATCGCCTCGCTGCAGTACGACTGCGTCGTGCACGAGCAGGACATCCGCGCGCTCATCCCCGACCCCGAGGGCGGGCTGACCTCCTACCGCCGCGCCGTCCGGCTCGCGCTGGGAAAGATGCAGGCGGGCGAGATCGAGACGAGCTGGCAGAACGCGGAGGTCGTCGGCGCTCCCAGCGATCCGCTGCCGAGCGACCCGGAGTGGGCCGGCCACACGGTCTACGTGGACCTCAAGGAGCGCCGCACCCAGGCCGACCCGGCCAAGCTCTGGCGCGTCATCGAGGGCATCGGCGGCACCAACGGCTGGTACTCCTTCCCGCTCGCATGGGTGATCCGCGGCTGGATGGACCGCCTCGTCGGGGGAGTGGGCCTGCAGCGCGGGCGCCGCGACTCCGCGCGCCTGCACGCCGGCGACGCCCTCGACTTCTGGCGCGTCGAGGAGATCGAGCGGCCGAAGCTCCTGCGCCTGCGCGCCGAGATGAAGGTGCCCGGCGGGGCCTGGCTCGAGATGCGCGCCGAGCCCTCCGGAGACGGCGGCTCGGTCTACACGCAGCGCGCGGTCTTCTTCCCGCAGGGCCTCGCGGGCAGGCTCTACTGGTTCGCGATCCTGCCCTTCCACGGCATCATCTTCAACGGCATGGCCAACCGCATCACGGCCACCGCGGCCGACCTGCCGGACTCCGGCGACGAGCGCTCCCCTGGCGGGCGCCGGGTGCAGCGGTGACAATGGAGGGGTCCGGCGGCGGCGAGGCCGCCCGGGACGCCGACGAGAGGAGCACGATGAGCGAACGGTCGAGTACGGACGCGGGGCGCGGACTCCAGCTGGGGAAGGTCCTCTTCATCGGGGACAGCATCATCCAGGCGGGAGCCTGGGGCGAGTGGCTGACGGAGTCGACGGTCGTCGACGAGGGAGTCGGAGGGGCCACCACGGCGGACGTCGTCGCGCGGCTCGCCGAGCTGGTCGCGCAGGAGCCGGACACGGTGGTGCTGCTGATCGGCA
This sequence comes from Rathayibacter sp. AY1C7, assembly GCF_002931865.1. Lineage (NCBI taxonomy): Bacteria > Bacillati > Actinomycetota > Actinomycetes > Micrococcales > Microbacteriaceae > Rathayibacter > Rathayibacter sp. AY1C7. Next base: position 70,516 of record NZ_PSWB01000006.1, read on the forward strand.
CCAACGACCTCGCCTGGCACCGCACGACGGAGCACGTCGTGCGCAACATCGAGACGATCGTCGCGACGTTCCGGCGCGACCTCCCGGACGTGCGCATCCTGGTGACCTCGGTCCTGCCGCGCGGACACGAGTTCGCGCCGCAGATCCGTGAGATCAACCGCCACCTGTGGCAGTTCGCGCCCACGGCGCACGCGGGCTACCTCGACCTGTGGCCGGTGCTCGCGGGCGAGGACGGCGGACTGCTCGAGCAGTACTCGCCGGACGGCCTGCACCTCAACGAGGACGGCTACCGCGCGTGGCGCGAGGCACTGGGCCCGGCGCTCGAGGCGGTCGTGCGGATGCCTCCGCGGACCCGCCCGATCACGCTGCCCTACGACGAGTTCGCGCGGCCGAAGACGGCCTAGCGCAGCACAGTGGAGGGGGAGTCGACCGCAGGGTCGGCTCCCCCTCCGTCATTCCGCGGCCAGGGCGGCCTCGAAGGCCGCGAGGGCGTCCGCGGAGAAGAGGACGAACCGGACCTCGTCGAGTGCGCCGTCCGCGGTCGCCTCGCGGACCGTCTCCACCGCGATGCGCGCCGCGTCGTCCATCGGCCAGCCGTAGACGCCTGCCGAGACGGCCGGGAAGGCGAGCGTCCGCGCGCCGAGGCCGACAGCGGTGCGCACCGACTCGCGGTAGGCCGAGGCGAGGACGGCGCTGCGGTCCTCCGACCACGAGTGGACGGGACCGACGGTGTGCACGACCCAGCGGGCGGGGAGGCGGCCGGCGGTCGTGGCGACCGCGGAGCCGGCGGGCAGGCCGTCCGGCAGCTCGGCCCTGCGGAGCCGGCGGCACTCGGCGAGGATCTCCGGCCCGCCCGCGCGGTGGATCGCGCCGTCGACGCCGCCGCCGCCGAGGAGCGACGAGTTCGCCGCGTTCACGATCGCGTCGACGTGCTCGCGGGTGAGGTCGCCGCGCACGGCTCTCAGGGTGGTCACGACTCCTCCTCCAGGCTTCGTCCGAGGGCAGCGATCGCCGCAGGTCCCACGCGGCAGCAGCCGCCGATCAGATCCGCTCCCGCCGCGCGCCAGGAGGCGACCAGCGCGGGGTCGAAGGCCGCGTCGCCTGCCCAGCGACGCTCGACGGCGTCCCACTCCTCGCCGCTGTTCGGGTACACGACGACCAGCTTGCCGGTGACGGAGCGGGCGATGCGGACCGCCTCGGCGACGTCGCCGGGCGGGCAGCAGTTCACTCCCACGCCGACGACCTCCTCGGAGGCGGCGGCGACGGCGAGCGCCTCGGCCAGGGGCTCGCCGGACGCGGTGCGGCCCGAACGGCCGCTCACGCAGATCCAGGCGGGGACCGAGGAGCCCGCGAGGGCCTTCACGACGGCCCGCACCTCCCGCACCGACGGGATGGTCTCGACAGCGAGCAGGTCGGGCCCGGCCGCGGCCAGGGTCTCCAGGCGCGGGCGGTGCCAGGCGGCGAGCTCGCCGACGGTGAGGCCGTCGTCGCCGCGGTACTCGGAGCCGTCGCCGAGGCTCGCGCCGTAAGGGCCGACGGAGGCGGCGACCCAGCCGCTCTGCGCGCGCCGGGCCAGGTCGACGCTCTCCTGGAGGGCGCGCTCCGCGAGGCCCGGGGCCAGGCCCGCGGCCGCGAATCCGCTCGCGGACACCTGGTAGCTCGCGGTCACCGCGATCCGGGCGCCCGCCTCGGCGAAGGCGCGGTGCGCGGCGACGACCCGGCCGGGCTCCTCCAGCAGGACCCGGGCGCTCCAGAGCGAGGAGTCCACCGCGGCGCCCTGCGCCTCCAGCTCCGTGCCCAGGCCCCCGTCGAGCAGCAGCGGGCGCACCCGCGCCGCGGCGACGAGGCCTGCGGTCACGAGCGGTTGTTGGAGAGCTCGAAGATCTTCACGAGCTCGGCGATCGCCGCCTCGCGGGCGTCTCCGCCCTCCTCGAACATCGCGGTGATGTGCGTGCGGAGGTGGTTCTCGACGATGAGCTTGTTGAGCGAGCCGAGCGACTTCTGGATCGCGAGGGACTGCGTGACGATGTCGACGCAGTAGTCCTCGTTCTCGATCATCCGCTCGAGGCCGCGCATCTGGCCGCCCAGGATCCGGGCACGGTGCAGCGAGCGCTTCTTGAGGTCCTCGATCACTCCTCCAGCCTACGCGCCGCAGGCGGTACCCGGGCGGGGTATGCGCGCCTACGATCGAGGGGTGAGCACCCGCAAGCCGTCCCGCGCGACCGCCGCCCGCTACCCCTCGCGCGACCGCGCCCGCATGGCGCTCGCGCCCGGGATCCTCGGCGCGATCGTGCTGCTGGCAGGGCTCGCCCTCGTCGGCTCCGACGCCTACGACTTCATCCGCTACCCGGTCGCGATCCTCGCGGCGGTCATCGGCTGGTTCGCGATCCAGGCGCGCGCACTCCTCTGGCTGATCGGGCTCGTCCCGGTGCTCGTGCTGTGGAACCCGGTGCTGCCGTTCGCCTTCCCGGACGCGATCTGGTCCTCGCTGAGCCTCGCCGCGGTCGGCGTCTTCGTGGCGGCGGGCCTCGTCATCCGCGTCCCGACCCCGGAATGACGACGAGCGCGACCGTCCGCGCGGCGGAGCGCCGACCGGACCGCCCCGAGGAGTAGACTGGAGGCGCACCCGCACGCCGGGGATGCTGCGACCGGGTCCCAGACCCGTTGCTCGGAGCTCCCGACGGCCACCGGATGCACCGACGCCCGACGCCTCTCCGGAGGCGATCCGGCGGATGCACGGCGACGGCAGCGCGCGGGAACCCCTCCTCCGCCCCCGTCACACATCGAGGAGGAGCATGGCTCGCAGCGGCCAGCGTCAGTCCGGTCAGACGCGACGAGCGTCGAACGCCGCCGGGAGCCGACCCCGATCGCGCTCGCGCGGCGTGGACAACGCGGGGATCATCCCGATCCTCGCCCGCCGCGTCCGCGAGGTGGAGGCGAAGGCCCAGACCGGCAAGGTCGGACCGACCAACCGGACGAAGTTCCTGGTGATCGCCCTCCTGATGCGCGAGGAGCGCAAGCGGGTCAAGGTCGATCCCTCGCTCAGCGACGCGCAGCGCGCCGAGGAGATGAAGCGCCTCGACGGCATCGCCACGATCCTGGCCAAGACGGCCGCCCGCGACACCAGCCTGATCGCGCTGCTCGAATCGGAGGCCGGCGTCACGGCGGCCGCGCAGAAGCTCCGCCGCGACTGGCTGCTCGAGGCGGGCGCGGAGCTCAGCCCCGACGAGCTGCTCATCGTGACCGAGCCGGAGCCCAAGCCCGAGGTGCCGGTCAACCAGGTCGTGCCGCAGTCGGTGCGCGCCCGGCAGCTGGCGAACCCCTTCCTCCCGCCGGACTTCTCGATCGCCGAGGCCTCGGCCCCGGCGCCGCGCCGCCGGCTCGACGACTGGGAGCTGCTCGGGCCGCTCTTCAAGGCGTTCGAGTACGGAGCGGGCGGACGGGCCGCGAGCATGGAGCTCCCGGAGCCGCCGAAGCTCGACCGGGTCTCGCCGCGCGGCCGCGAGCTGATGCCGCACCAGGCGCGCTTCATCGAGAGCGCCCGCGAGGGGCACCGCAGCTTCCTGCTCGCCGACGAGCCGGGCCTGGGCAAGACCGCGCAGAGCCTCCTCGCCGCCTCGGTGGTCGGGGCGTACCCGCTGCTCGCGGTGGTGCCGAACGTGGTCAAGATGAACTGGGCGCGCGAGGTCGAGCACTGGACCCCGCAGCGGCGCGCCACGGTCATCCACGGAGACGGCGGCACGCTCGACGCGTTCGCCGACGTGGTCATCGTCAACTACGACATCCTCGACCGGCACATCGGCTGGCTCGGGAGCCTGGGCTTCCGCGGCATGGTCGTCGACGAGGCGCACTTCATCAAGAACCTCCGCTCGCAGCGCTCGCAGAGCGTGCTCGCGCTGGCGTCGAGGATCCGTGAGACCACTCCGGGGCACGATCCGCTGATGATCGCGCTGACCGGCACCCCGCTGATCAACGACGTCGACGACTTCCGCGCCATCTGGCGCTTCCTCGGCTGGATCGACGAGACCAAGCCGGGACCGGAGCTGATGGGCCGCCTCGAGGAGACCGGCCTCACCCCCGCCGACACGGGCTTCTACCCGGAGGCGCGCGAGGCCGTGATCGACCTCGGCATCGTCCGGCGCAAGAAGATCGACGTCGCCGCCGACCTGCCGTCGAAGCGGATCGTCGATCTGCCCGTCGAGCTGGACGACGACCTCGGCCGCTCCATCCAGAAGGCCGAGCGCGAGCTCGGCGCCCGCATGCTGCAGCGCTTCAGGGCGGTCACCTCCTCGATCACGCACGAGCTCGACGACGACGAGCGCGAGCGGTTCATCCGCATCGTGGCGCAGAGCGAGCTCGAGGAGTCGAAGTCGGCCAAGACCGGCGAGAACGTCTTCACCATGGTGCGCCGGATCGGCCAGGCCAAGGCGGCGCTGGCCGCCGACTACGCCTCGCAGCTGGCCCGCTCGGTGGGCAAGGTCGTCTTCTTCGCGAAGCACATCGACGTGATGGACCAGGCGGAGGACACCTTCGAGAAGCGCGAGCTGACGTCCGTCTCCATCCGCGGCGACCAGACCGCGGCGTTCCGCCAGACGCAGATCGACGCCTTCAACGAGGACCCGGACGTCTCTGTCGCCGTCTGCTCGCTCACCGCGGCGGGAGTCGGCGTGAACCTGCAGGCGTCCTCCAACGTGGTGCTCGCCGAGCTGTCGTGGACCTCGGCCGAGCAGACGCAGGCGATCGACCGCGTGCACCGCATCGGCCAGGAGGAGCCGGTGACGGCGTGGAGGATCATCGCGGCGCACACGATCGACGCGAAGATCGCGGAGCTCATCGACGCCAAGGCCGGTCTCGCCGCCCGGGCGCTCGACGGCGCGGACGCCGAGACGGCCTCGGCCGACACGGTGCAGCTGGACGCCCTCATGCACGTCCTGCGCGAGGCGATCGGCTGAGCGCACCCGGCCGGGCCGGCTGAGAGCTCAGCCGGTCCGGGCGAGCGGTGCGGCGAAGAAGTCCTTCTCGAACGAACTCGACCGCAGGAACGCGTCCCTCATCGCGGCGCGCTCCCTCGGTGAGGCGTCGCGGGCGGCCTGCTCCGTGAACTCGATCGCCCGCTCGGTGGCCGTCGCGAAGACCGGGTCGCCGTAGGTGAGCAGCCAGTCCGCGTAGGGGTGCTCGGGGTGCCCGGAGGCGGCGAGGCGCGACCCGACGTCGGCGTAGAGCCAGAAGCAGGGGAGCAGGGCGGCGACGATCTCGCCGTAGCCGCCGCCCGCGGCGACCGCGAGCAGGTGGTCGGTGTAGCCGCGGGTCGCGGGCGCGGGAGCCGCGTCCCTGGTCCCGAGCCGGTCGCGGTGCAGCTGCGCCTCCGCCGCGAGGGCGGACGCCGAGCCCTCGGCCCAGAAGACCTGCTCGGCGGTGGTCGGCGCGCGCTGCGCCGCCACGGCCAGGACGCGGGCGTACTCGGTGAGGTAGAGAGCGTCCTGCTCGAGGTACCACTCGAAGTCCTCCCGCCCGAGGGAGCCGTCGCCGAGGGCCCGCACGAACGGGAGCGCGTCGATCTCGTCGCGGAGGGTCCGCGTCCGCTCCCAGACGTCCGCGCAGAACGCCGGAGGACGTTGCCGGTGGAAGTGGTCGATCGGGCCGTTGCCGGAGCCGACCTCGAGAGCGTCGGCGGCGCGCAGGGCGCCGGTCAGCCACTCCTTGGCCTCCGTCAGCGCCTCGACCAGGGCGTCGGAGGAGGTGTCGCGCCCGGCCAGGAGCGTCGCCATCGCGGACGAGAGCGAGCACCCGGTGCCGTGCGTGTTCGAGGTGGCAACACGCTCGCCGGGGACCTCGCGCACGAGGCCGTCGGGGGTGACGATCGCGTCCGGGGTGGCGGGGCCGTCGAGGTGGCCGCCCTTCACCAGCACGGCGGCGTCGAGGGCGCGGGCGAGCATCGCCCCCTGCGCGAGCGCGGCCGGCCAGTCGGAGGCGGTCGGCTCTCCGGCGAGCACGCCCAGCTCGGGGAGGTTCGGCGTCACCAGGTCGGCGCGGAGGAGCAGGTCGCGCACGGCGTCCTCGGCTTCGGGAGCGAGCAGCCGGTGACCGCTGGTCGCGACCATCACCGGATCCACGACCACGACGGGCGGGCGGACCTCGTCGAGCCACTCGGCGACGACTCCGGCGTACTCGGCCGTGGCGAGCATCCCGATCTTCACCGCGTCGATCGTGACGTCGTCGCTCACCGCGTCGAGCTGCTCGCGGAGGAACACGGCGGGTGGCAGGTGCACGGAGCGGACCCCGTGCGTGTTCTGCGCGACGAGCGCGGTGACGACCGCCATGCCGTAGCCGCCGAGCGCGCCGATCGACTTGAGGTCGGCCTGTACGCCGGCACCGCCGGTCGGATCGGTGCCGGCGATGCTGAGGACACGGGGGACGCGGGCGCCGGCGGTCATCGGTCCCACTCCGCTCGGATCAGGCGGGCGGCCGCCGCGGGGTCGGCGGCCGTGCAGAGCGCCGACACGACCGCGAGCCCGGCCGCACCGGCGAGGCGGAGTGGCCCCGCGTCCGCGGCTCCGACTCCGCCGATGGCGACGCAGGGCAGCGCCGCGGCCGCGGCGAGGGCGGCGAACCCGTCGACACCGAGGGGAGCGGGGTGGTCGGGCTTGGTCGCGGTGGGCCGGATGACGCCGACGCCGAGGTAGTCGACCGTCCCCGCGGGCAGGGCGCGGACGGCGGCGAGGTGCTCGGGGGTGTTCGCGGTGAGCCCGATCACCGCGTCGGGACCGAGCAGCGAGCGGGCGGCGGTGACGGGGAGGTCGGACTGCCCGAGGTGGACGCCGTGGACGCGGGCGCCCGCGAGGCGGGCGGCGAGGGCGACGTCGACGCGGTCGTCGACCAGCAGGGTCGTGCGCTCGTCGAGGACGGCGGCGACGGCCCGGGTCAGGGCGACGAGCTCGGCGGCGGAGGCGTCGTGATCGCGGATCTGCACGGTCGTGACTCCGCCTCGGACGGCGGCAGCGGCCACGGCGGGCACGCCGCGCGGGCCGCACTGGGCGGTGTCCGTGACGAGGTAGAGCGAGAGGTCGAGGCTCATGCGATCCGCGCCCCGGCCTCGGCGTCGGCCGGCTGGAGGGCAGCGAGGCCGTCGAGGAGGCCGACGGCGAAGGACCCGGGACCGCTGCTCGCGGCGGCGGCCCGCTCGGCGGCGAGGCCCCAGACCGCGGAGGCGCTGACGGCCGCGTCGAGCGGGCGGGCGCCCGCGCCGAGGAACGCCGCCATCACGGCGCCGAGCGCGCAGCCGCCGCCGGTCACGCGGGTCAGCAGCGGGTGGCCCCCCGTGACCCGGACGATCCGCTCGCCGTCGGTGACGAGGTCGACCGCTCCCGAGACGGCGACCACGCCGCCGGTGCGGCGGGCGAGGACGCGGGCGGAGTCGAGCGCCTGCTCGGCGGTGTCGACGGCGTCCACACCGCGGCCGCCCGCACCGGCTCCCGCGAGGGCGAGGATCTCGGAGGCGTTGCCGCGGATGATCGCCGGCCGCGCCTCGAGCAGGTCCACCGCCAGAGCGGTGCGGACGGGCAGAGGGCCGACGGCGACCGGATCGAGCACCCAGGGGGTGCCGGCGCGTCCGGCCGCGGCGACCGCCTCGCGAGCACCCTCGCGCTGCTCCGCTCCGGGCGTGCCGAGGTTGACGAGCACCGCGGAGGCGAGGCCCGCGAAGACGCCCGCCTCGCCGGGCAGGTCGCACATCGCCGGGCTGGCGCCGAGGGCCAGAAGGCTGTTGGCGGTGAAGCCGGTGACGACCGCGTTCGTGATGCACTGCACCAGGGGTCCGGCGGCGCGGAGCTCGGCGAGATCGCGACCCACGGAGGCCGGGTCGGGCGCCGTGTCGGCGGGGAGGATCGGGTGGACAGGCGTGCGAATGCTCATTCGCGACATCCCTTCGCTAGTACGAACTAGATCAGGTTCAACGGGTCTTCTCTCAGCCCTGGCGGGCACCCCGTGTCACTGCGCACGACCCTAGCAGCGGGCGCGGGCGCGCTCGCTGCTGCAGTGCGAGAGGAGGGAGCGGGCCGTCGTCGCCCCTTCGCCCGGGAGCGGCCGCTCAGCCGGTGAGGATCGTCGAGTCGCCGCGCGGCCCCACCGCGACGCGGAGGCCGATCGGCAGCCGCTCGCGCATCGCGTCGACGTGGCTGATCAGGCCGATCGTCCGACCGCCCGACCGCAGCTCGTCGAGCGTGCTGAGCGCCGTCTCGAGCGTCTCGGCATCGAGCGAGCCGAAGCCCTCGTCGATGAACATGGTCTCGAGCGAGATGCCGCCGGACTGCGCCGTCACCACGTCGGCGAGGCCGAGGGCGAGGGCGAGCGAGGCGAGGAACGTCTCGCCGCCGGAGAGCGAGGCGGGCTGCCGGCGGACGCCGGTGAAGGCGTCGAGCACGTCGATCCCGAGGCCGGAGGCGGCGCCGCGGTAGGCGAGCGAGTCGTCGTGGGCGAGGGCGTAGCGGCCGCTGGTCATCGCGTCGAGGCGGAGGTTCGCCGCGGTCACGATCTCCTCCAGGCGTCCGGCGAGGGCGAAGGCCTCGAGGTCCATCCGGCGCGTGTTCTGCCCCCGGCCGGAGACGGTCTCGGCCAGCGCGCGCAGCTCCTCGTGGCGGCGGAGGCGCTCACCCAGCACGGCGAGGCGGCCCGCGGCCGTCGCGGCGAGCTCGGCCAGGCGCTCCGAGCGGTGCTCGAGCACGGAGAGGCCGGCTCGCGCCTCGTCGCGACGGGCGGAGGCCTCGCGCGAGCGCTCCTCGGCGAAGGCGAGGTCGACGGCCGTGCCCGGCAGTCCGCGGAGCTCCGGGTCGGCGAGCACCGCCTCCGTCGCGCTCCGCCGTCGCTCGTGCTCGGCGACGACGGCCTCGGCCCGCGCCCGGTCCCCGCTGGCCAGCGCGGCCGACTCGGCCTCCTCGGCGGTCGTGAAGCCGCGCTCGGCGAGGACCTCGGCGAGCTCCTCCCGGGCGGCGGCGGCGGCCTCGGACCGCGAGACGGCCGCCTCCTCGGCCTCGACCAGGGCGACGGCACGACGGCGCTGGGCGTTCAGCTGCTCGACGCGCGAGGCGACGCTCGTCGCGCCGTCGCGGAAGGCCTCGACGCGCTCCCGCAGCAGCCGCAGCGCTTCAGCGGCAAGGGCGGACTCGTCGGCGAGGGCGCGGTGCTCCTCGCGAGCGGCGTCCCGCCCGGTCGTGAGAGCGTCGATCCGGGTGCGCAGCCGGATGCGCTCGCGCCGCAGCTCCTCCATGCGGGCGGCGGCGCGGCGCGCCGAGGCGAGCCGCTCCTCGTGCGCCGGGCGGAGCGACTCCGGATCCGCGTCCTCGCCCACGCGCTCCTCGAGCGCCGCGAGAGCCCGAGCCGCGGCTCCCTCGCGCTCGCGGGCGCCGTCGAGGGCGGCGGCGGCGCGCTCCACCGCGACGCGGGCCCGGTCGAGGTCGTCGGTGCCGACCGTCGTCGGGCCGTCGTGCTCGGCCGGGCGGGGGTGCTCGCACGAGCCGCAGACGGGGCAGGGCTCGCCCGGCTCCAGCCGCTCGGCGAGCTCCCCGGCGAAACCGGCGAACCGGCGCGCGATCAGGGCGGCCTGCTCCGCGGCGCGCTCGCCGTGGACGCGCGCCGCGTCGGCGTAGGCCGTGCGGAGCCGCTGCAGGCCCGCCGCAGTGAGATCGCGCTCGAGGGCCGCGGCGATCCTCCGCTCGAGCGCGGCGAGCTCGTCGACGCGCGCGGGGACGGCGGCGGCCTCCCCGGCCAGGGACTCCTCCTCGCCGGCGAGCGCGTCGACGCGGGCGGGCAGCTCGCGCAGCTCCGCCTCGATCCCGGCGAGCGCGGTCGCCGCCGCCTGCTCGGCGCGCGCGGACCGCTCGGCGACGCGCTCCGCGTCGGGGAGCCGGCGCTCCTCGGCCAGCGCCTCGGTGAGGGCGCCGAGGACAGCGGCGAGCCGTTCGGCCGTCTCGGCGGCCGGGCCCCCGGACGCGTCCCCATAGGCGTCGGCCGCGAGGTCGCGCTGCTGCCGGGCGGCCCGCTCCTTCTCGGCGGCTGCCCGGGCGGAGCGGAGCAGCGGCAGCACGCCGTCGGCCCGGCGCGCGCGCTCGATCGCGGCCCGCTGCTGCTCGACGTGCGCCTCGGCGACCACGAGCTCCTCCGCCTCGATGAGGGCGCGCCGGCGCCGCTCCTGGCCCCGGGCGGTGCGCCGGGCCTCGTCGAGAGCGGCGCCCGCGGCCTCGTGCGCCGCGTCGGCCGCGGCGGAGCCGGCCCGGGCCGCCTCGAGCGGAGCGGCGAGCCGCGCCGGCAGGCCGGCGAACCAGGCGGCGTCCGGCAGAGGCGGCTCGGCTCCGTCATCGAGGAGCCGGACGGCCTCGTCCGCGAGCGCCGTCACGGCCGCGCGCTCCTCCTCGAGCCCGACGGCGCTCGCGTCGCGCTGCTCGAGCAGGCGGCGGCGGAGCAGATCGAAGCGCTCGGTCGCGAAGAGCGTGCGCAGGAGCCGCTGCCGGTCGTCGTTCTTCGCGAGCAGGAACTCGTGGAAGCGGTTCTGCGCCAGCAGGATCACCTGGAGGAACTGGTCCTTCGTCAGGCCGACGATCCGGCCGATGTCGGCGCCCACCTCCTTCGCGCTCGACGAGAGCCCGACCCAGGTGCCGTCGACCTGCTCCAGCAGCTCGACCTTCGCCGGCTGGGTCGTGGTGCCGGTGCCGCGCCGTTTCGGCCGCTCGTACTCGGGCGAGCGCCGGACGCGGTAGACGCGCCCCGCCGCCTCGAACTCGAGCTCGGCGAAGGTCTCGTCCTCGGGGCCGCTGTGGTCGCTCCGGAGGCGCGAGGCGGTGCCGTCGAAGCGGGGGACCGAGCCGTAGAGTGCGAACGCGATCGCGTCGAGGATCGTCGACTTGCCCGCTCCGGTGCGCCCGGCGATGAGGTACACGCCCACGTCCTCGAGCCGGTCGAAGTCGACGCACTGCTCGGCGCGGAACGGTCCGAGTCCGGCGAAGGCGAGTCGGCGGATCCTCACCGCAGAGCCTCGGCCTCGATGGCCGCGAGCGCGTCGAGGGTGAGGGCGCGCTCGGTCTCCGTGGCGCCGTGACCGCCGCGGACGTGGGCGAGGAAGTCGTCGACGACCTCCACGTCGCTCCGCCCGCGGATCCGCTCGGCGTACGCGCGCGGCTCGGCCGCGGCGTGCGGGGGCCGGTGCTCGAGCGTGGCGCAGCCGGGGAAGCGCGACTGCAGGCGCGCCATCGCGTCGAGCGGGCGCACGGGATCGGTGAGCACCGCCGAGACCCAGTCGCCCTCCACCTCGGCCAGGGAGGGATCGCGCAGCAGCTGCTGGAGCTCGCCCTCGATCACGCTGAGCCTCCTCGGCACGGGGAGCGGCGACCACTCGACGCCCTCGAGCCCCTCGGGCCCGATCGTCACCAGCCAGGCGCCGCGCGGCTTCGACGCCTCGCCGAACGCGTAGTGCAGCGGCGCTCCGGAGTAGCGCACTCCCGGCAGCAGCTCGGCGCGTCCGTGGATGTGCCCGAGCGCCGCGTAGTCGGCCGCGGCGAAGTGCTCGACCGAGACGTAGTCGAGCCCGCCCGCCGTGATGTCGCGCTCGAGGACCGCGGCCGGGGCTCCGACCGCGAAGCAGTGCGCGAGCACGACCCAGGGACGGCCCGCCGCCTCGGCGGCGGCGCGCACCCGCGCCATCGCGAAGGCGAGCACGTCCTCGTGGCGGCGCAGCTGCTCCTCCGGGTGCCGGTGGCGGTAGAGGGCGGGCTCGAGGAAGGGGATGCCGTGGACGCCGACCTCGAGGCCGGACGCGTCGCGCAGCACGACCGGCTCGGCGTACGCCTCGGGGTCGGTGAGGACGTGGACGCCCGCTCCGCGCAGGAGCCCGGCCTGGAAGCCGAGCCGGGCGGGGGAGTCGTGGTTGCCGCTGGTGAGGACGACCTCGGCGCCGGCCGCGCGGATCGCCTCGAGCGTGCGGGTGAGGAGGGTGTAGTGCTCTGCGGCGGGCACGGCGGAGTCGAAGACGTCGCCGGCGATCAGCACCGCGTCCACGCGCTCGGCCCGCACCGTCTCGACCAGGGCCTCGAGCACGGTCGCGAGCGCCGCCGTCGTGGAGTGCCCGTGGAAGGTGCGGCCGATGTGCCAGTCCGAGGTGTGCAGCAGCTTCACGGTCGTCCTTCCTCTGCGTCGTCCGGGGGAGCGACTCCAGGCTAGTGAGGCCCTCCGACACCGGCGGCGCAACGGACACCTCCCGTTCACCGGGAGGTGCACAATAGGGCGTCGGTCGAGCAGAGGAGATGGTCGTGAAGCTGCCCCGCGTCCCCGCGACGATCCTGGGTCTGGGCTCGCGCACCCGCGCCGCCGCCGAGGACACCGCTCCCATCCAGCGTCTGCGCCCGGACGACGAGCCGGCCCGCACCAGCACGGTCGACAACGCGATCTACCAGGACGGCCGCCGGGTCGTCTCTCCCGGCAGCATCCCGGAGGCGCTCGCCGCCCTGCAGAAGCTGCCCGACGCGATGGCGTGGATCGGGCTGTACCGGCCGAACGCGGCCGAGCTCGCCGCGCTCGAGGACGAGTTCTCGATGCACCCGCTCGCCCTCGAGGACGCGATCAGCGCGCACCAGAGGCCCAAGCTCGAGCGGTACGGCAGCGACATGTTCGTGGTGCTGCGCGCCGCCAGCTACTCCGACCAGCGCGAGGAGGTCGATTTCGGCGAGCTCCACCTGTTCGTGGGGTCGAACTTCGTCGTCACGGTCCGCCACTCCGAGAAGCCCGACCTCTCGCTGGTGCGGCGGCGGATGGAGGCCGATCCGGAGCTGCTGCGCGTCGGCCCGGTCGCCGTGCTGTACGCGATCCTCGACGCCGTCGTGGATCAGTACTCGCCCGTCGTCGCCGGTCTCGAGAACGACATCGACGAGATCGAGGCGCAGGTCTTCGAGGGCGACCCGGCGGTGTCCCGCCGCATCTACGAGCTCAGCCAGGAGGTGCTGGACTTCCAGCGTGCGGTCGCTCCGCTGACCGGCATGCTCGGGCGGCTCGTCACCGACTTCGAGGTGTTCCAGTCGGATGTGGAGCTGCGCCGCTACATCCGCGACGTCGCCGACCACGTCGCGCTCGTCACCGAGCGGGTCGACGGCTTCCGCACCACGCTGCGGGAGATCCTGGCGGTGAACGCGACCCTCGTCGCCCAGCGCCAGAACGAGGACATGAAGAAGCTCGCGGAGGTGGGCAACCAGCAGAACGACGAGGTCAAGCGGATCTCCGCCTGGGCGGCCATCTTCTTCGCGCCGACCATGATCTCGAGCATCTACGGCATGAACTTCGACGTGATGCCCGAGCTGCACGTGGCATGGGGGTACCCGGCGGCGCTCGCGGCGATGCTCGCCTCGAGCGTGGTGCTGCACCGGCTCTTCAAGCGGTGGGGCTGGCTCTGAGCCCGCGTCCCGCGACGTGTCAACACCGTGACGGTGCCGGAGGCTCCGCGTAGCGTCGCTCGCGGGCCGTCCGGCCCCTGAACGGAGGGACTCCCGATGACTCCGGAGGACACGACCACGACGGCCCCGCGGCCCCGCTCCCTCTGGCGGGCGGGCGCGGCTCCGATCCCCTCCGACGAGTTCGTGCCGGGCGCGCACTACGACGACGTCGTGGTCGGCGCCGGACTTACCGGGCTGGTCACCGCGCTCCTCCTGCAGCGGACCGGCCGGCGCGTGCTGGTGCTGGAGGCGCGGGAGGTCGGCGCGGTCACGACCGGGAACACGACGGCGAAGCTCAGCCTCCTGCAGGGAGCGCACCTCTCCCGGATCGCGGAGCGCAACATCCCCGCGGTGACCGAGGCCTACGTCGCGGCGAACCTCGCGGGCTTCCGCTGGCTGCTCGACTACTGCGAGGGCGCGGGCGTGCCGGTGCAGAGGCGCACCGCCTACAGCTACGCGCAGACGCCCGAGGGCGTGGACGCCGTCCTGAAGGAGCACGCGACCGCGCGCCGCTTCGGCCTCGCGACCCGCCTCGTCGGCGAGCTCGACGTGCCCTTCCCCAGCACGGCGGCCGTGGCCCTCGACGACCAGGCCCAGTTCGACCCGATGGACGTCCTCACGGCGCTCGCCGCCGACTTCCGCGCCGCCGGGGGCACCCTGGTGCAGGGCGTCCGGGCCCTCGGTATGCGAGCGACCGCTCCCGTCCGGGTCCGCACCAGCGCGGGCCCGGTGACCGGGGACCGGGCCTACCTGCTCACGGGGGCGCCGATCCTCGACCGCGGCCTGTACTTCGCCAAGATCGCCGCGCTGCGCTCGTACGCGGTCGCGTTCCGCACCGACGCGCCGATCCCCGACGGCATGTACCTCTCGGTCGACGAGCCGTCCCGCTCGGTGCGCGACGCCGAGCGCGACGGCGAGCGGCTCCTCCTGATCGGCGGCAACGGCCACCCCGTGGGGCGCAGGCCCGTCACCTCGGAGGCGGTGGACGACCTGGTCGCCTGGACGCGGCGGTCCTTCCCGGGGGCGGAGCCGGTCGCGAAGTGGAGCGCCCAGGACTACGAGCCGTTCCACCGTGTGCCGTTCGTGGGCTGGCTGCCGCGGGGCCGCGGACGGATCTTCCTGGCGACCGGCTACGACAAGTGGGGGATGACCAACGCGGTGCAGGCCGCGCTGACGCTCGTCGCCGACCTCGAGGGCGGGACGCCGGCCTGGGCGAGGACGCTGCACCGCCGGCCCACGCTGCCGCGGGTGATGGCGGAGGGGCTCGGCGCCGGGCTGGCGGTGGGCGCCTGGTACGCCCGCGGGTGGTCGGCAGCGCTCCGCGCGCCCCGCTCGGCCGGGGTGGTGCCGGCGGAAGGCCAGGGCTCGCTCGCCCGCGACGGCCTGCAGCCCGTCGCGGTCTCCACCGTGGAGGGGCGGCGCTGCGCGGTGTCGGCGGTGTGCCCGCACCTGGGCGGGATCGTCACCTGGAACGACTCGGAGCGCAGCTGGGACTGCCCGCTGCACGGCTCCCGCTTCGCAGCCGACGGGACGGTGCTGGAGGGGCCGGCGGTCGAGCCGCTCGCCCCGCTGGGCTAGGACGGCCGCCGGCTCAGCGGAGCCGACGGCCGAGGCAGGCCCCGCGGAGCAGGCGGCTCAGTCCTCGTCCGCTCCGGGCTCCGCGATCTCGTCGCCGTCCGCGCCCGAGGCGTCGCCGGTCGTGTGCAGATCGGTGTCGCCCGGGATGCTGAAGTCGCTCAGCGGGTCCAGGGGCTTCTTGTCGTCGGTGTCGTCGCTCATGCCTGCCACCCTACGAGCGCCCGGCGAGGCGCTGCACCGCGGCGACCGGGATCGACAGCCACTCCGGCCGGTTGCGCGCCTCGTAGATCGCCTCGTAGACGGCCTTGTCGAGTTCGAACGCGTCGAGCACCGCCCGGTGCGCGGTGACCGCGTCGCCCGCCCGCTCGGTGTAGCCCTCGAGGAACGCGGCCCGGCTCGCCGCCGCCCAGGCCGCCCTCGAGGCGCCCGGCTCGGCCTGCTCGTGCGCACCCGCCGCGTAGTCGAAGGAGCGCAGCATCCCCGCCACGTCGCGAAGGGCCACGTCGGGAAGACGGCGCTCGTGCATGGGCCGCAGCGGCTCGCCCTCGAAGTCGAGGAGCACCCAGCCGCGACCGGGCACGGACAGGACCTGCCCGAGGTGGTAGTCGCCGTGGATGCGCTGGAGCCTCGGCCACGGCGCGGTCTCGGCGGCGCGGAACACGGCCTCGATCGCCTCCGAGTCCTCGGCGATCACGGGGACCTCGGCCGAGGCGATGCGCAGGCGACGGCGCATGGCCGCGACCATCCGGTCGACGACCTCGGACGTGGTGTCCTCGGTCGGCATGACCTCCGCCAGCGTCGCGTGCACCTCGGCGGTGGCGCGGCCCAGCTCGCGGGCGGGTCCGGTGAAGTCGGAGTCGGCGGCGACCGCCTCGAGGGCGACGCGCCACGCGTCCTGGACCCCGGGGAGGAACTCCTGCGCGAAGGCGAGGTGCCCGAAGGCGCGGCCCGTCTCCTCGCCCTCGTCGTCCCACTCGCCGGTCACGTTGCCGATCACGGGCGGGACGAGGGCGCTCCCGGCGGCGTTGAGCGCCGACTGCACCGTCACGTCCGGGTTGTCGCCGTGGTGGAGGGCGCGGAAGACCTTGACGATCACCGGGGTCGCGTCGGATCCGTCGTCGGCGGTGGTGCGGACGATCACCGAGGTGTTCGACTGCTCGCCGCTGAGCACCTTCGAGGACGCGAACGCCCCGATCGCGGCACCCGGCTGCCGGTGGCCCTCGGCGCGGGCGCCGCCCTGGGCGCCGTCCTCGTCGGAGCGGCCGCCGTCGGCGATCATGCCGAGCAGGGCGCGGGCGAACACCGGGTCGCGCGGAGCGTCGTACACGTAGTGCGCGTCGTCGGAGTAGACGAGGGCGTCCTCGAGCCCGGGCACCGGAGCCGCGTGGACGGTCACCGGCACCTGGTACAGCACCGGGCTCGTGCCTGCCCGGTCGATGAAGAGGTGGTCCACCACCTCCGCCTCGCCGGGGTGCAGCGACCAGGCGCCGCGGACCTCCAGCTCGGGGCGCCGCCCCTTGCTCGCGTACCACCTCTGGTCCGCCACCCATGCGGCGATGCGGTCGATCGACAGGCCTGCGCTCATGCTCTTCCCTCCGTCGGCACCCCGAACCCTACTGGCCGCGGACGACGGGCGGAGGGGCTTGCGGCGGGGCGCTCAGGCCAGCTCGAGCACGTCCAGCGTCCAGGCGTACTCGAACGCGATCTCGCGCCAGCGCTCGTAGCGTCCGCTCACTCCGCCGTGTCCCGCTGTCATCTCGGTGCGCAGCAGCGCGGGAGCGCCGACCTCGCGGAGCCTGGCCACCCACTTCGCCGGCTCCACGTACAGCACCCGGGTGTCGTTGAGGCTCGTCGTCGCGAGGATCCGGGGGTACTGCACGCCCTCGCGGACGTTCTCGTAGGGCGAGTACGACTTCATGTAGGCGTAGACCTCGGCGTCGTGCAGCGGGTCGCCCCACTCGTCCCACTCGATCACCGTGAGCGGGAGCGACGGGTCGAGGATCGAGGTGAGCGCGTCGACGAACGGGACCTGCGCGAGGACGCCGGCGAACGCCTCCGGGGCGAGGTTCGCGACCGCGCCCATCAGCAGGCCGCCGGCCGACCCTCCCTGCGCGACCAGGCGGTCCGGAGTGGTGAAGCCCGCGTCGACCAGGTGCCGCGCCGCGGAGACGAAGTCGGTGAAGGTCGTCCGCTTCGCCAGCGTCTTCCCGTTCTCGTACCAGGAGCGGCCCATCTCCCCGCCGCCGCGGACGTGCGCGACGGCGAAGACGACGCCGCGGTCGAGCAGCGAGAGGCGCGCGATCGAGAAGCCCGGGTCGATGCTCGCCTCGTACGAGCCGTAGCCGTAGAGGAGGAGCGGCGCGGGGGCCGAGTCCGGATCGGCGGCGTCGCGGCGCCAGACGAGCGAGAGCGGCACCCGCGTGCCGTCCTCCGCCACGGCCCACTCCCTCCTCTGCACGTAGAGCGCGGGGTCGTAGTCGCCGAGCACCGGCTGCTGCTTGAGCACCGTGCGCTCGCCCGTCGCGATGTCGAGCGCGAGCACGGTCGAGGGGGTGACGAACGAGGTGTAGGCGAGGCGGAGGGAGGGCTGCTCCCACTCCGGGTTCCCCGCCAGGCCCGCGTCGTAGAGCGGCTCGTCGAAGACGATCTCCTCGAGCCGCGCTCCGGTGCCGTCCTCGCGGAGCAGCCCGAGCCGGGTGGCTCCGTCGGCGCGGTACGAGACCACGACGTGCCCGGCGAAGGCGTCGACGCCCTCGATCCGGCGGCCCTCGCGGTGCGGCACCACCACGCGGCGCTCGCGGGCCCGGGCGTCGGCGTCGCGCGACAGGTCGGCCGGCTCCTCGACGATCTCGAAGTCGAGGGCGCCGTCGTTGTGCACGATCAGCAGGCGGTCGCGTCCGTCGACGACGGCGTGCTCGACCTCGTACTCCACGCCCTCGCGTCGCGGCCACACCGAGCGGAAGGAGCCGGTCGGGTCGGACGCGTCCAGCAGCAGGCACTCGCTCGTGATCTTGCTGCCGATCTCGATGACGAGGAAGCGGCGGCTGCGGGTGAGGCCCACGCCGATCCAGTAGCGCTCGTCGGGCTCGGCGAAGACGACCTCGTCCGGGGTCCCGGCGCCGACCTCGTGCCGCCAGATCGTGTCGGGGCGCCAGGACTCGTCGACGGTCGGGTAGAAGACGAAGCGCGCGTCGGCGCCGAAGGTCGCTCCGCCGCCGGTGCCCTCGATGACATCCGGCAGGTCCTCGCCGGTCTCGAGGTCGCGGATGCGGAGGGTGTAGCGCTCGTCGCCCTCGACGTCGGTGCCGAAGAGCAGCCGTCGGCCGTCGGCCGAGACGTCGAAGCTGCCGAGCGAGAAGAAGTCGTGCCCCTCCGCCTCCGCGTTGCCGTCCAGGACGACCTGCTCGCCCTCGAGCGGACCGCCCTCGGCGATCGACGGCGGCGTCCAGTCGTCCGGCCCGCTGATCGGCGCTCGGCAGTGCACGGCGTACTGGCGGCCCTCGTAGGAGCGCGAGAAGTACCACCAGGAGCCCTCCCGGACGGGGACCGAGAGGTCGGTCTCCTTCGTCCGCGAGCGGATCTCCTCGAACAGGCGCTCGCGCAGCGGAGCGAGAGGAGCCAGCACCGCCTCGGTGTACGCGTTCTCGGCCTCGAGGTGCGCGATCACCTCGGGGCTCTCCTTCTCGCGCAGCCACTCGTAGCGGTCGACCACCACGTCGCCGTGGTGGCGGCGCTCGAGGGGGACGCGGCGGGCGACGGGCGGAACGGGCGCGGTCATCGCTCCAGCCTAGGGCGAGGGCGCCCCTGGCCGCCCGGGGTGCCGCAGCGGCGCCGGGCGTGATCACAATGGAGCATGGCCAGCGGTGCGGAGAACGAGTCGGCGACGTCCCGGGCGGGCGGTGCGCGGAGAGTGCAGACCGAGGTCGAGCGCAAGTACGACGTCGACGCGGGCACCCGGCTGCCCGACCTGACCGGCACCGGGAGCGTCGCGAGCGTCCGCACCGAGGAGCCGGTGACCCTCCGCGCCGAGTACTTCGACACCGCCGAGCGCGCTCTGTCCCGGGGGCGCATCACGCTGCGCCGCCGCGAGGGCGGATCCGACCAGGGCTGGCACGTCAAGCTGCCCGGCTCCTCCGGCCGCACCGAGATCCACGCGGAGCTCACGGCCTCGCGCACGGTCCCGTCCGCCGTCCGCGAGCCGGTGCTCGGGCAGGTGGGGCGCGCGCCGCTCGAGCCGCTGGCAATGCTCGAGACGGTCCGCTCGATCACCCGCGCCCTCGACTCCCACGGGCGGGAGCTCGCCGAGATCGCCGACGACCTGGTGACCGCGCGCGACCAGCGCACCGGCCGCGAGCGGCGCTGGAGGGAGTGGGAGGTCGAGCTCGTCGACGTCCCGGGCGACGAGGGCGAGCGGGTCCTCGACGCGATCGAGCAGCGCCTCCTCGCCGCGGGCGCCCGCCCGGCCGCCAGCGCCTCCAAGCTCGCCCGGGCCACCGGCGGTCCGATCGAGGAGACGGTCCCGGATCCGCGGAACGGCGGGGAGGCGGCGCTCGCCGCGGTCCGCTCGCTCCTGCGAGAGCTGCGCGCCGTCGACCCGCGGGTGCGCCTCGAGGCCGACGACGCCCTGCACCGGATGCGCGTGCTCGCGCGCCGGCTCCGGTCCGTCCTCGCCGCCTCCCGCTCCGTGCTCGACCGTGCGGCGACCGACCCCGTGCGGGACGAGCTGCGCTGGCTGGGAGGGGTCCTCGGCGCGGCCCGCGACCAGGAGGTGCTCGCCGAGCGGTTCCGCACCTCCCTGGCGGCCGTCGAGGGCGCCCCGAGCACCCCCACCGCCCTGCTGGAGGAGATCGAGCACCGGCACGCCTCGGCGCTGCGCCGCGTCGACCGCACTCTGCGCGGCGGCCGCTACCTCGCGCTCCTCGCCTCGCTCGACGCCCTGCTCGCGGATCCGCCCCGCACCGCGCGGGCCAGCTCGAGCGCGACGGCGCTGGTGCGCCGCTCCGTCGCGAAGGACCTCGCGCGCATCTCCGCGGCGGGGTCCGCGGCGGCCGGCGGCTCGCTCGAGGCTCGTCACGACCTGCGGAAGGCGGCGAAGCGGCTCCGCTACACCGTGGAGGCGTGGCGGGCGGTCGTCCCCGAGGCCGTCGGCGCCCGGCGCCGCTCGCTCGCCGAGGCGGGCGAGGACCTCGCCGACGCCCTGGGGGAGGAGCGCGACGCGCTCGCCGCCCGTGCGCTGATCCTGGAGGAGGCCGATCGCAGCGGGGAGGGAGCCTTCGCGCTGGGGGTCGTCGCCGCCGAGGAGCGGCACCGCGCCAGGCGGGCCGCGAAGGCCGCGGAGAAGGCGGGGGACCGTCTGGGGTCGCTCTCGCGCTGACCGTGCGGCCCCGCGGTCGCTGTCAAGCCGACGGCCCGGTCACACGGACGAAATCCACGGCGGATAATGTGAATCATGCCTTCCGTCCGTGCTCTTCCGTCACCGCTCCTGCGCCCGCGCCACTTCGACCGCGACGACGTCGTGGTCCATGCCGGCCTGTTCTCGCTGGTGAACTCGAGTACGACGCCCCGCGCGGCCTGGACCGAGGACCTGATCGCCATCGGCGAGGTCCTCGACGCCGCCGAATTCCCCTACCGCCTCATCCGCGGCACCGACGGCTCGCCCTTCCTCGCGGTGGACCGCGTGCTCGGCGCCGAGCTGGCGACGCTGCTGGCGCGCGCCTTCGCGACCGAGCCCTTCTACGCCAAGACGGTCGACAAGCGGGGCACCCCGCCGCAGCTCCTGGCCGAGGGCGTGCTCGCGCCGTACCCGCGCGCCTCCGTCTTCAAGCTCTTCCGCCCGCGCGTCTCCTCGACGGGATCGCTGCGCTACGGCGCCCGCAGCGGCGTCCGCCTCGAGCTGTGGAAGGTGGGCGAGGAGGAGATCATCACTCCCGCCGAGAACGCGCTCATGCGCAACAGCCTCCCCGTCGCCGAAGCCATCGACGCCCACGTCGAGGCCTACGGCCGCACCTGGCCGACGTTCGAGGGCATGTTCGAGCCGCTCGTCAGCGACATCCGCTTCGAGGTGGACATCGTCTTCTCGTGGGTCGACGGCACCGACCTGGAGTTCCAGCGCGCCCGTGCGGCCCGCATGGCGAGCTACGTGGTGGGGGAGGGCGACGACGCTCCGGCGCGCTTCCGTCAGATCGACGAGCTCAAGTACGCCCTGCGCAGCGTCTACATGTACGCGCCGTGGATCCGGCACATCTACATCGTCACCGACTCCCCGCGCCCGCGCTGGCTGGACGAGCACCCGGACGTCACCCTCGTGCGCAGCGAGGACCACTTCCGCGACCTCTCGGTGCTGCCGACGCACAACTCCCACGCGGTCGAGAGCCAGCTGCACCGCATCCCGGGGCTGGCGGAGCACTTCCTCTACTCCAACGACGACATGTTCTTCGGGCGCCCGGTCGACCCGTCGATCTTCTTCTCGCCCGGGGGCATCACGAAGTTCATCGAGGCGACGACGCGCATCGGCATGGGCGACTCCAACGCCTCCCGCAGCGGCTTCGAGAACGCGGCCCGCGTCAACCGGCGCCTGCTCCGCGAGCGCTTCGGCGCGATGACGACCCGTCACCTCGAGCACGCCGCCACGCCGCTCCGCAAGACCGTGATGGCCGAGCTCGAGGCCGAGTTCGAGCCGGAGTTCACCGCGACCGCCGCGAGCCGCTTCCGCTCCGCGAGCGACGTCTCCGTCACCAACTCGCTCTACCACTACTACGCGCTGATGACCGGGCGCGCGGTCGTGCAGGAGAACGCCTCGGTGAAGTACGTCGACACGACGATGCACCAGGGGCTGAAGGACATGCGCAAGCTCCTCAAGAACCGCGGAGTCGACTTCTTCTGCCTCAACGACGGCAGCTTCCCCGAGATCTCGGCGGAGGCGCGCACCAAGGCCGTCATCGGGTTCCTCGAGGAGTACTACCCGATCCCGGCTCCGTGGGAGCGCGAGGACTGACCGTGGGCTGGGCCGTCGGGGGAGCGGTGGCCGGGCTGCTGCTCGGCCTGGCGAGCTCGCTCGTGTTCCCGGGCATCGGAGTGGGAGCGGGCGTTGGCGTGGGCGTCGCGCTGGCCGCGGCGCTGGCGTTCGCCGGGTGGCTGTTCGCACGGGACCGCGCCGGCGGGCGCTGACACCGCCGGCCGTGTCCGAGGACGCGGTCGACGCGGCGCCCGGAGGCGTCGGGGCGACCCCGACGCCCCGCCGCGCCGCTACGCGCTGACGCCCACCGGCTCCACGAGCGGCGGGTACAGCGCCTCGTCGCGGGCGACGGGGGCCGCCGTCGCCGCGGCGATCTCGACGCCGTGGTCCGCGAGGATCCGCTGCGTCTCGTTCGCCGAGACGTAGGACACCTCGGTCGAGGCGCCGATCGGCACCACCGAGTGCAGCACCGTGCCGTCGTAGACGTGGATCAGGTTGAACGCCTGGGCGCCGTTGCGGGCGCGGGTCGCTCCCACCGGCACGTTGAGGTCCTGGGTGTAGCAGGTGGCCGACGCGACCGAGACCGGGATGCCGGCGAACATCGCCGTCGACGAGTAGTGCAGGTGGCCCGCGATGATGCTGCGGACGTCGGAGCCCTCGAGCACCTCCGCGAGGGCGGGCTGGTCGCGCAGCTCCACGAGGACCGACAGGTCGAGCACGCTCGGCACCGGCGGGTGGTGCAGCGCGAGGATCGTGCCGTGCGGGGCCGGGCTGGAGAGCTCCTCCGCCAGCCAGTCGAGCTGCGCGTCCGAGATCTCGCCGTAGTGGGCGCCGGGCACGGTGGAGTCCAGCGCGATGATCCGGAGCCCGTTGACGTCGTGCACGCGGTCGATCGGCTGCGTGGTCGGGAGCTGGTCGAGCAGCCCCGAGCGGAACGCGCCGCGGTCGTCGTGGTTGCCCATCACCCAGATCACCTCGGCGCCGAGGCGTGCGGCCGCGGGCTCGACGACGGCGCGCAGCTTCGCGTACGCCTCCGGCTCGCCCTTGTCGGCGAGATCACCCGTGATGACGACGGCCTCCGGACGTCCGCCGGACGCCTCCAGCTCGTCGAACAGGAGCCGCAGCTGGGCCTCGCTGTCGACGTCGGAGCCGTACAGGCCGCCGTCTCCGGCGATGAAGTGGGTGTCGCTCAGGTGAAGGATGAAGTGGTTGGGCCGGGGGTACTCGGCCTGGCGGAGGGACATGATCCTCGGGTTCCACGATCGGCGGGAGCCGGATCACGCGACCCGGCGTCGGCACTTGCGCACTGCTCCAGCGGAGGCGACCCCGCTGAGACCAGTCCATCATCGCGGGGTGAACTCCGGGCCAACACCGGTCGGCGCGTCATCGAACGGTTCTCCCAGGTTGCCGGTCGCTGCGCGGTCCTCCCCGACCCCGAAGGACTGCCGCGATCAGAGCCGGGCGAGCAGCCGCGCGTAGAACTCGATCGCGCGCTCGAACTGGTCGGCCTCGACCGACTCGTCGACCCCGTGGATCCCGAGCTGCTGCCGCGGGCTGATCTCGAACGGGATGAAGCGGTAGACGTGGTCGCTGATCGCGTGGAAGTGCCGCGCGTCGCTGCCGCCGGTCTGCACGTAGGGGGCGACGACCGCGTCCGGGAACGACTCCTGCACGACCGCGCGGAGCAGGTCGTACGGCCCGCCGTCGCCGGGCTCGCCGGTGGGGGAGACGGGGGAGGGCTCGTGGGCGACCTTCACCTCGACCTCGACCTCCGGGTCGTCGATGACGGCGCGGATGCGCTCGACCACGCCCGCCACGGTGCCGCCCGGGTTGATCCGCACGTTCGCGGTGGCGCTGGCGCTGGAGGCGAGGACGTTCGCTCCGGTGCTGCCCCGCAGCTCGGTGATCGCGACCGTCGTCCGCAGCATCGCCGCCGAGCGGTTGGAGTGGGCGGCGAGCGCGCCGACGACGGCGTCCGGGTGCTCGTGCGGTCGTGCGTACGAGACGGCGTGGGCCGCGTCCGCGTGGTCGGCCGCCGCGCGCACCAGCTGGGCGATCGGCTCCGGGAGGGTCGAGGGGAACGGGTTCTCGGTCAGGCGGTGGATCGCCCTCGCGAGCCGCTGGGTGGCGAGCAGCCCGGGCGGGGGCGGCGGAGCGGAGGCGTGGCCGCCGACGTCGCGGCAGGTCAGCTCGAGGTTCATGATCCCGCGCTCGGTGACGCCGATCACGGCGATCGGGGTGGTGACGCCGGGCAGGATGCCGCGCCGCACGTTCCCGCCCTCGTCGAGCACGAGGCGCGGGCGGACCCCGCGCGCGCCGAGCAGGGCGACGACCGAGGGGGCGCCGTCGCCCGCCGTCTCCTCGTTGTGCGTGGAGAGGAGGTACACGTCGTGCCGGGGCCGCTCGCCCCGCAGGACGGCCGCCTCGACCGCCTCGAGGAGGGCGACGAGGGAGCCCTTGTCGTCGAGGGCGCCGCGCGCCACGACGGAGGTGCGGCCGTCCGCGGCGACGACCGTCTCGGCCGCGAACGGGTCGTGCGACCACTCCGCCGCCGTCACGCTGACCACGTCGTAGTGGGCCATCAGCACGGCCGGCTCGCCCGGCTCCTCACCGCGCCAGCGCCAGAGGAGGGAGTGGCCGGCGACGGTCTCGGACTCCAGCGCCGCGTGCAGCGCCGGGTAGAGCTCGGCGACGAGCTCCCGGAAGGCGTGGAAGCGGCTCCAGTCGGTCGCCGACTCGTCCGAGTGGGACACGGTGTCGACGCGCAGCAGGGCCTGGAAGCGCTCGAGCGCGGTCGTCGTCACCGGGCTAGCCTACGACGGCGGTGCCGGGCCCCCGGCCCCGGCGAGCGGAGGTGCGCGGTGGGACTGCCCGAGGTGTGCGTCGTCTACGTCCTCCGCGAGGGCCCGCGGGGCGCGGAGGTGCTGCTCGGCCGGAAGCGCCGCGGCCTCGGCGAGGGGCGCGTGGTCGCTCCCGGCGGCAAGCTCGAGCCCGGCGAGTCGCCCGTCGCCGCCGCCGTCCGCGAACTGCAGGAGGAGGCCGGGCTCGTCGCCCGAGCGGCCGATCTGGAGCCGCGCGGCGTGCTCGACTACTCCTTCCCGCACCGGCCGGCCTGGAGCCAGCGCTCGCACGTCTTCCTCTGCCGCCGCGTCACCGGCGAGGTCACCGAGTCGAGCGAGCTCGCCGCCGCCTTCGTCCCGGTCGAGGAGGTGCCGTTCGAGCGGATGTGGGATGACGCCCGCCTCTGGCTGCCGGGCGTGCTGCGCGGGGGCGCGCCCGTGCGCCTCCGGGTCGAGTTCGGCGCCGACCTCGCGAGCGTGGCCTCGTGGGGGCCGGCCGACGCTCAGACGAACGTTCCCGCCACCAGCAGCGCCAGCAGCGAGATCACCGAGGCGATCGAGAGCGTCAGCGAGTAGGCGGTGAACGTGCCCCGCACGGTGAGGCCGAGCACGGACTTGAAGAGCCAGAACGCGTTGGCGTTGACCATCCCGAGGAAGAGCGCGCCGGAGCCGGCGGCCAGGGCGATCAGCGCCGGGTTCACGTCGAGCACGGGGATCAGCGGGGCGACGATGCCGACCGCGGTGATCGCGGCCGTCGAGACCGAGCCGATCGCCGCGTGCAGCACGGCCGCGACGACCCAGGTGAGCAGGATCGGCGAGAGGGCCCGCCCGTCGAAGGCGCCGGCGAGCGCGTCGCCGACCCCGGTTCCTCCGACCACGGCGGCGAGGCTGCCGCTGACCCCGGTCAGGACGACGATCGGGCCGCTGCGGGTCAGTGCTCCGCCCAGTGCCGTGGCCACGGCGCCCTTCGGGAGCGTCCGCAGTGCCGTCGCGTAGGCCAGCACCAAGCCGGCCAGCAGCGCGATGTGCGCGTCGCCGAGGAACCGCAGGAGGGGGACGTCGAGCTCGGCCAGCTGGGTGAGCGAGTTCGCGGCGATCAGCACGATGGTGAGGGCGATCGGAGCGACGGCCAGCGCGAGCGGCACCCGCCGCGTCGCGAGCGCCGTGCCTCCCGTGGCCGCGCCCGCCTCGGGCTCGAGAGCGGGCCCCGGGACCGCCCCGCCCTCGAGGTCGCGCTCGTCCCGCCAGCCGCCGCGCTTCACCAGGGCGCTGTACACCAGCACGGTCAGCACGATGGTGACGATGCCCAGCGGGGCGCCGATGGCGACCATCGACGGCAGGGGAGCGCCCGCGATGCCTGCCGTGGCCAGCGCGGCGGCTCCGGGGACGACGAAGACCACGCCCACGATCATCCCGACGATGGAGGAGCCGGCCAGCAGCCCGTAGCCACCGGCACCGAGCCCCCGCGAGGCCAGACGAGTCAGCGGTGCGCTCATCACGACCAGCACGTCGGAGTAGATCGAGGGGAAGGCGACGCCCAGGGTCAGCGCGTAGGCGACCGGGAGCGCGCGCCGACCGAAGCGCTTCACGAGCCAGCGGGCGAGCAGCGGGGCCACGCCCAGCGCCTCCAGGAGCGATCCGAGCAGCAAGCCGAGCGCGATCAGCAGGCCGATGTCGCCGAGGACCGCGCCGAATCCGGACGTCATCGCGGTCACCGTCCCCTCGCCGCCCTGCCCCGAGACGAGGCCGAGCCCGAGGGCCGAGACGAGGAGGGCGATCACCGGCTCGACCTTCAGCACGACGATCAGGACCACGACGGCCACGATCGTGAGCAGGATGAGGAGCACGGGCCAGTAGTCGGTCATGGGCGGTCCTTCTGTCGAGGAGCGGGAGGGCCCGGAGACCGGGTCGCCGCGAGCCGTCCAGCCCCGGCCGTGGTGCGCCGCCAGACGGACGATCGCGCGGATCCGCGGAGCCGGGAGAACGCCGCGGAGACGCGGCGCGTCAGCGGAACATACCGATCCCCGACCCTGCTCCCCGACGTCGACGACTTCCTTCGTCATGCAGCGTCGCGAACACGCGGGCCGGATGCGCACCCTGCTACTTTCACCGGGCAGACGTCCTCGGGGGGAGGACGCAGCCGCATCTCTCCTCCGTGGTCACCCGCATCCGGACGGCCTCCGCCGTCCGACCCGCCAGGCGCCCTCCGTGGGGCGCCGCCGTCAGCGGGCCACACGACAGCGACGCGATCCGGCCCCGCCCGGACGCGCCCGAGCGCAGCAGGAGCACTACCCATGACGGCACAGATCATCGACGCGACCGATCTCGACGAGCTCCGGCGCGTCGGGCAGGAGCTCCGCGAGGGCGCGACCGTCATCGCGCAGACCGACACGAACTACGGCGTGTTCGCCAGCCCCTTCTCGCGCAGCGCCTGCTTCCGCCTCTACGACATGAAGAAGCGGGACGGCGCGAAGCCGCTCACCCTCTTCGTCTCCGCGCCCCGCGACTGGGCGACCTGGGCCTTCGCCCCGGAGACGGCCGACATGGACGCGCTCGTCGCAGCGTTCTGGCCGGGGCCGCTGAACGTCATCCTGCGCCGCAAGCCCGTCGTCCCGGACTGGGTCACCTCGGGCCAGGACACGGTGTCGGTCGTGCACAACCTCAGCGCCCCGATCAACCTGCTCTCGATATTCGCGGGCCTGCCGCTCGCGGCCACCTCCGCCAACATCAGCGGCACGGTGTCGACCGGACTCGTCGACTTCGACCTCGCCGCGGAGCACCTCGGCGGCGACAGCGACTACCTGATCCGCAGCACCACCGCCCCCGACTCCACGATGAGCAGCACGATCGTCTCCCTCGTGGGCGGCGCGTCGATCGTCCGTCAGGGCGACGTGGGCGCCGACGCACTGCGCGTCGTCGTGCCCTCCCTTGTCTGACCTCGGGCGCGGGGACGCCCCGCGCGGCCGCAGCGCCGCCGGGCTGATCACGGTCTACCGGATCGTCTCGCGCGCCTACTTCCACCTGCCCGTGGTCGCGGTGTTCCTGCTGGCGCGGGGCTACCCGATCCTGGCCGTGGCGCTGCTGCTGGCGCTCTACGGAGTGGTGGCGGCGCTCGCCGACGGCCCGCTCTCGCCGCTCACACGCCGCCTGTCCTCGGCGGGCGCGCTCGTCGTCGGCGAGGGCGTGAAGGCACTGGGCCTCGTCGTGATCGTGCTGGACGCGGATCCGGTCGCCGTCGTGATCAGCCAGCTGCTCGCCGGCTGCGGCTTCTCGCTGACGGCCGGGCGGGACGCCGCGCTGGCCTCCTCGCTGCGCGCCGGAGCCGATGCTCGCCGCCAGGAGACGCGGGTGCAGAGCGGAATGTTCCTCGCCTCCTTCGGCGCGGGAGTGCTCGGGGCCGCCTCGCTCGCGCTCTGGGACCGGCTGCCGTTCCTCCTCAGCGCGCTCGTGTCGTGCGCCGCGCTGGCCGTGGTGCTCCTTGCCCGCCTGCCGCTCGGCGCGAGCGCCGCCTCGGGAGTGGCGGCGCGCGCCGTGCGGCCGGCCGTCCTGCCCGCCGCGGTGCGCTTCTGGTCTCTCTACTACTCCGTGAACCGCGCCGTCCTGCTCGCCGCTTACACCTTCGTGATCCCGCTGCTGCTGTTCCAGGAGCTGCGTCTGACGCTGCCCGCGTTCGGCCTGGTGCTCGGCCTCTACACGCTCGCCGGCCTGGCCGCCGCCCGGCTCTCGCCGCTCATCGCCGGCACGCCCCTGGTCTTCCGGCTGACGGCGCTCACCCAGGTGCTGGGCCTCGCCCTGACCACCCTCGGGGTGCTCGGCGCCGCGATCGCCGGCCTGGCCCTGCTCGGGATCGCGGGCGGCTTCGTGCGGCCCGCGACGATGATCGCCCTGGCGCCGGCGATGAACGGGCTCGAGGACGGCGCCCGGGTCGCGGTGATGCGCGGACTGGAGCGCAACCAGGGGATCCTCCAGGCCGTCCTGCTCGTCGGCGCCGGGATACTCGTCCCCCTCACGGGAGGGACCGCGCCGACCCTCATCGTCCTCGTCGTCCTCGCGGTCCTCGCGCAGACGATCGGGGCCGTCTCGATGCGACGACAGGAGAGGAGGGCCGTCACCACGGAAGCGGAGTGACAGAGGAAGTCCGGGACGAGCCCGCCGGCGGCGTCCCTCATCCACGTGCAAGGAGTGAAGCAATGCAGCCCATCTACACGTTCTCCGATTCCGACAGATCGACCCTCCAGCAGTCGCTGCTGGCGGTCGCCATCGACCCCTACAAGGAC
This sequence comes from Rathayibacter sp. AY1C7, assembly GCF_002931865.1. Lineage (NCBI taxonomy): Bacteria > Bacillati > Actinomycetota > Actinomycetes > Micrococcales > Microbacteriaceae > Rathayibacter > Rathayibacter sp. AY1C7. Next base: position 99,632 of record NZ_PSWB01000006.1, read on the forward strand.
TACGACCGCTTCCGCGACGCGATCGCCGCGCTGATCGACAGCGGCGACGTCCCGCAGGGCTTCGTCGACGCGCTCGCCCGCATCCGGCGCGAGCGCGACGAGAAGATCACCTACGCGCACCTGATCTCGAACAACCCGGTCGACGACGAGATCCCCTGGCTCGACCAGGACGACGCGCTCGAGGACAAGTACCGCAAGAAGCTGACGTTCGTCGGCGAGGGCCTGCTCGAGCTGCAGTCGCAGTACCTCGGCTCGCCGCTGCTCGCGTACGCCACCCGCAACAACGGCGACTTCTTCCAGGACGTCTACGCCGACAACCGCTTCTCGAACACCCAGACGCAGAAGACCGACGGCGAGCTGTACTGGCACAACGAGCGGACCGCGCACCCGGTGCGCGCCGACTTCATCTCGCTCCTGGGACTGCGCACGCCCGAGACCGACCTCGTCTACACGAAGTACGTCGACGGCCGCGAGATCCTGCGCTTCATCTCACCCGAGAACCAGGCGCTCCTGCGCGAGGCGGTCTACATCACCCCGTTCGACGAGCTCTCGCGCGCCCAGAACAAGAACCAGATCGTGTCGGACCAGCACGCTCTGCTCGAGAACGAGCACAGCTTCCGCTACTACGACACCCGGACGGTGCCGGCCGACCCGGACGACCTGCCGCACCTGTGGGCGCTCTGGCAGTTCCGCGATGCGCTCTCGAAGGTCAGCGAGCAGTACCACCGGATCCGCGACGCGGACCTGCTGATCATCGCGAACCAGGACGGCCTGCACAGCCGTCAGCTCGTCGACGTCCAGGACCGCGACAAGACCCGCTTCCGCTGGCTGCTGAAGACGTACTCGTTCCGCGACGCGGCGACCGCGGACCGCCACTCCGACTACTGGCTCGACGGCGTCCGCGGCCGAGTCACCGACTGAGAGAGAAGGAGAACGACATGACCGATCTGACCAGGAGCACGCCCCCGCACCCGCTCGACTTCCTGCCCGCGACGGCGCCCCTGGAGGTGTCCAGCGACGACGTGACCGACGGCGAGCGGCTCGCCGAGGCCCAGGGGAGCGGCGACACCAGCCCGTCCCTGCGCTGGAGCGCCGGCCCCGAGGGCACGCAGTCGTACGCCGTGACCGTGTTCGACCCCGATGCGCCGACCCTCGGCGGCATCCACCACTGGGTCCTGGTCGACATCCCGAAGGAGGTCACCGAGCTGGCCGCCGGCTCGACGGAAGTGGGGCGCCCGGCGCTCAACGACCTCGGGTCGCTCGCCTACGCCGGTGCGGCCCCGCCGCCCGGTGACCGCCCGCACCGCTACCTCTTCACGGTGCACGCGCTCGGAGTGCCGACGCTGCCGGTCGACGAGTCGACTCCGGCCTCGCTGGTCGGCTTCCATCTGACCGTCAACACGCTCGCGCGAGGCTCGCTCACGGCCCTCGCCTGAGCCGTCCCGTCGGCGCGCGCGGCGCGGACGGGCGCGCACCGGGCACCGGAGTCGATCCGGAGCCCGGTGCGCGTCCGTTCGCGGCATCACCGCCGCGGACGACGGGAGGCGATCCGCTAGGCTTCCGCTCGGCCGGGGCCCCGCCCATGGCGTCTCTGGACACCACGAAAGGGAAAGAATGACCAGCACGACGGTGATCGAATGGCGTGAGCAGGCTCCTGCGGAAGCGGTGGACGCGCTCTACGCCCCCGGTGGACTGGTCGTCTGCGCGACCAAGGTCGGCTACATCCTGATGACGACCGACGGAGCGGGCCTCGAGCGCAAGTTCTCGGCCAAGCAGCGCAACCGCAACAAGCCGGGCGTCGTGCTCTGCTCCAGCATCGAGCAGCTCACCGAGCTCGCCGAGCTCAACGAGGAGGTCCTCGCCTTCTACCAGAAGCACTGGGACCAGGACGTCCTGCTCGGCTGCATCCTCCCGTGGAAGGCCGAGGCCGTCGACCTGATCGACGAGGACGCCCGCGAGCTGGTCCGCGACGGACGGGGCACCAGCTGCTTCGTCATCCGCTTCGGCCGCCCGGCCGAGCAGCTGGTCGCCACCATGTGGGAGCGCGACCGCACCCTCACCTTCGCCAGCTCGGCCAACCCCTCGGGCGTGGGCAACCGCGGCCGCGTCGCGAACATCGGCGAGCGGATCGAGAACGAGGCCGACGTCATCGTCTCGGCCGACTCCTACGTCTCCTCGATCCAGCCGGACAAGGACGAGGACTCCCGCCACGAGCAGGGCGTCATGGTCTCGATGGTGGACGCCTCGGGCGCCCTCATCCCCGTGCAGGGCGGCGAGCGCTCGATCACCCCGGGCCCCGTGCTGATCCGCCGCGGCCTCGACTACGAGCGCATCATGCTGAACCTCGCCGAGCAGTTCAACTCCTGGGACTACCGCCAGGGCGAGTACTACTGATCCGGTGAGGGATCGGATCGACGGCCGGGCCGGGGCGCGCCCCCGGCCCGGCCGTCGTCGTTGCACCGCCAGGACTCCAGCAGGCCGTGAGGGGTCGTCGACCCCTCGCTTCACCGGCGGCCGACGCTCGCCGGCCCCCTCGAGGACCTCGTGATCGACGTCTCCGATGGCGCGGAGCCACGCGCGCTGCGCGTTCTCGGGTGGGCCGCAGCCGTCTCCCTCCTCCCGGTCGGCGTGACGGCGGCGCTGGCGGGACTCGGAGCGCTCGTGGAACCCGGCTTCGCCTCCCTCCTCCTCTTCCTCGCGGCGGTCGGGCTCCTTCCTGGAGCGCTCGTCTTCGTCCTCCCGTGTGCGGCGCTGGCACTTCGGCGATCGACGTCGACACCGTCGCTCGCTCCGGCCCTCGTCCTGGTTCCAGCGTGGCTGGCAGCCCTAATCGTCGTGTCGCCGTCGATAGCGCTCGTGGTCGGCGTGGCCGACGGGCAGCCGAGCGCGAGCAGTGTCCTGCAGGCGGTCGCTCCGGGCCCGGCGCTCCTCGTCGCCGTCCCGCCGAGCATCCTCGCTCTGGGCCTCTCCCTGCTGCTTCTCGCGCTCGGGCGACGGCGGCTCCGCCGGTCCGGTGAGCCACGGCACGAGGAGCGGGCGCCCGGATGGTACGAGTGATCGCGGGCGAGTCCCGCCGTCAGAGCTCCAGCACGTCGCCCGGCTCGAGGGCGTGGTACTCGCCGCCGCCCTCGCGCACCGCCCAGCCGAGCCGGTCGTGGCCGAGCGAGCGCCCCGCCTCCGAGAGCACCTGCTCGTGGGTCGCGAAGGCGTGCCGCGGGGCGAGCTCGAGCACGTAGTCCATCGCCTCGGCGATCTTCATCCACGGTGCTCCCGAGGGAGCAGCGAGGATCTCGACATCGACGCCCTCCGGCACTGTGAACGAGTCGCCGGCGTAGTAGACCCGGCCGTTCACCAGGACGCCCACGTTGTCGATCACGGGGATGCTGCGGTGGATCACCGCGTGACGGGAGCCGAAGAAGCGCAGCTCGAACGGGCCCACCGTCACGACATCGCCGTCGGCGACCGTCTCGACGTCGAAGCCCTCGGCGGCGGCGGCGACCCCGGCCGGGCCGAGGATCCGCAGCGACGGGGCCGCGTCGCGCAGGCGCTGCAGCTGCTCCGGGGTCCAGTGGTCGGCGTGCTCGTGGGTGAGCACCACGGCGACGGTGTCGGTCGTCCCCTCGACGGGCCGGGTGAAGGACCCCGGATCGATCACCAGCCGGGCGCCGTCCTCCTCGATCAGGACGGCGGCGTGCTCGAGTTTCGTCAGTCTCATGCCCCGAGCCAACCGCCTCGGCGGGCGGCGGGCAAGGCCGGGGCCGAGCGGAGACCGGATGGGCCGGGCGCTCGATTTGCGTCGATGCGGATCCGTGTGCAACACTCTTCGAGTTGCAAAAACGCGGCCCCATCGTTTAGCGGCCTAGGACGTCGCCCTCTCACGGCGGTAACGCGGGTTCAAATCCCGCTGGGGTCACCACGGCAACACGAGAAGAACCCCCGGTCTGACCGGGGGTTCTTCTCGTTTAACACCCGGGTGCTCGCCACGCGGCACCCGCTCGACGCATCGCGCCGATCGCCTCGTTCCCGCTCCGCCTCCCCGGGGCCGCATCCCGCCGGATCGGCGCTAGGATCGCATCCGCGAAGGGGAGTATCCCGCCTTTCCGCTCCCGTCAGTACGCACCGCCCCTGCGCGGCGCCGGGGCGGGACGGGTGACGCGGACCGGCACGGCCGTCCGCTCCCCGGGGAGAGACTTTCGGCCCCTCATCCACTCGGAAGGCCCCCATGCTCGATCTGCCCGTCTGGTTCGTGATCGGCTCGTTCGTCGTCCTGAGCCTGATCCTCGCCGCCGACCTGCTGCTGGTCTACAAGCGCCCGCACGTGCCGAGCCTGAAGGAGTCGGGGCTGTGGGTCGGCTTCTACGTGTCGCTGGCGCTCGTGTTCGCGCTGCTGATGCTGATCCTCGGCGGCGGCGAGCTGGCCGGCCAGTTCGTCGCAGGCTGGCTGACCGAGTACAGCCTCTCGGTCGACAACCTGTTCGTCTTCGTCATCATCATGGGCCGCTTCGCGGTGCCGGCGAAGCTCCAGCAGGAGGTGCTGATGGTGGGCATCATCATCGCGCTGGTCTTCCGCGGCGTCTTCATCCTGCTCGGCGCGCAGCTCATCGAGAGCTTCAGCTGGATCTTCTACCTCTTCGGCGCGTTCCTGGTCTACACGGCCTGGAACCAGGCGTTCGGCGCGGAGGACGAGGACGAGGGCACCGACAACCTGCTCATCCGGCTCCTGCGCCGCCGCGTCAAGATCTCGGACTCGTTCGACGGCTCCAGGATCCGCACCACGATCGACGGCACGCGCCACTTCACGCCGATGCTGATCGTGTTCCTCGCGATCGGCTCGACCGACCTGCTCTTCGCGCTCGACTCGATCCCGGCGATCTTCGGCATCACCGAGAGCCCCTTCATCGTGTTCACCGCGAACGTCTTCGCGCTGATGGGGCTCCGCCAGCTCTACTTCCTGCTCGGCGGGCTGATCGACAAGCTCGAGTACCTCAAGTACGGGATCGCGTTCATCCTCGCCTTCATCGGCGTGAAGCTCGTCCTGCACGCCCTGCACGAGAACGACCTGCCCTTCCTCAACGGGGGCGAGCCGGTGCCGGTGTGGGACATCGACACGATCACCTCGCTCGTGGTCATCGTGCTGAGCATGACCGTGGCGACGCTGGCGAGCCTGGCGAAGATGCGCCGCGAGCACCGCCACATCCAGCTGCACGACGGGCACCCCGAGGTCGTCGCGGACGACGCCCGGTCCTCCGCCGAGGAGAAGTGATCCCGCGATGACGACGACCACGGTCGACCTGCCCCAGGGGGCGCTGCGGCTCGCCGTCAGCAGCAGCACCGACGTCGGCGCCGTCCGCCGCGTCAACGAGGACGCCCTCCTCGCCGACGAGCTGCTCCTGGCAGTCGCGGACGGGATGGGCGGGCACGCACGAGGGGACCTCGCGAGCGCAGCCGCCGTCGAGGCGCTGCGCGAGAACCGGCCGACGAGCCTGGGTCCGGTGGACGCGGTGTTCGACCTGGTGGAGGGCGCCAACACGGCCGTGCGCGCGCTCGACGTGGGCGGTGCGCTCTGCGGCACGACGCTGACCGGGCTGATGCTCGTGCTCCCCGAGCCCGCGGGCCCGGCCCGCTGGGCGCTGTTCAACGTCGGGGACTCCCGCGTCTACCGCTGGGACGGTGCCGAACTCCAGCAGCTGACGGTGGACCACTCCGCCGTGCAGGAGCTCGTCTCGGCCGGCCTGCTCACCCCCGAGTCGGCGGAGTCGCATCCCGACCGCAACATCGTCACCCGCGCCCTCGGCGCCGACGAGGAGGTCGAGACGGACGTCTGGACGCTGCCGGTCGTGCCGCGCGCCAGCTACCTGCTCTGCTCCGACGGGCTGACGAAGGAGCTCTCCGACCAGCGGATCGCCGCCCTGTTCGCCCGCCGCGACTCCGGCGACCCTGCCGACCTCGCTCAGGCGCTCGTGCGTGCGGCGGTCGAGGCCGGCGGACGGGACAACGTCACCGTCGTCGTCGTCGACGCCGTGCTCGACGCCCGCGCCTGAGCCGGGCGACTCCGTGCCGCGCCCGCCCGGGAGGCGGGGGAGCGCGGTGCTATTCTCGGTCCATGCTGAGTGGCCCGCACCTCCTTCCGTGCCGCGACGAGACCTCGAACTGACGGCCTCCCTCGTCGCGGTGCCTCGCCCGGCCGAGCAGCGACTCCAGGAGGAGAAGGAACCGTCATGATCGAGACCACACCCGGCACAGCCGCGCCCGCGTCGAGTGGAGCAGGGACCGGCAGGAGAGCCGAGAAGCCGCGCACCCTCGCCGAGAAGGTCTGGGACGACCACGTGGTCGTCGCGGGCGAGAACGGCGCTCCCGACCTGCTCTACATCGACCTGCACCTGCTGCACGAGGTGACCAGCCCGCAGCCGTTCGACGGCCTGCGTGCCGCGGGGCGCCCGCTGCGCCGGCCGGACCTCACCATCGCCACCGAGGACCACAACACGCCGACCCTCGAGATCGGACGCCCCATCGAGGATCCGATCAGCCGCACCCAGATCGACGCGCTGCGCCGCAACGCCGGCGAGTTCGGCGTCCGCCTGCACTCCCTGGGCGACGTCGAGCAGGGCATCGTGCATGTCGTCGGCCCCCAGTTGGGCCTGACGATGCCCGGCGTCACGGTGGTCTGCGGCGACTCGCACACCTCCACGCACGGCGCGTTCGGCGCGATCGCCTTCGGCATCGGCACGAGCGAGGTCGAGCACGTGATGGCGACGCAGACGCTGCCGCTGCAACCCTTCAAGACGATGGCGATCACGGTCGAGGGCACGCTGAAGGAGGGGGTGACGGCCAAGGACATCATCCTCGCGGTCATCGCCCGCATCGGCACCGGCGGCGGCCAGGGCTACATCCTCGAGTACCGCGGCTCCGCGATCCGCGCGCTCTCGATGGAGGGCCGGATGACGATCTGCAACATGTCGATCGAGGCGGGTGCGCGGGCCGGCATGGTCGCGCCGGACGAGACGACCTTCGCCTACCTGCACGGCCGCCCGCACGCTCCGGCGGGCGAGGACTGGGACGCCGCGGTCGCCTACTGGCGGACGCTGCCGAGCGACGAGGGCGCCGTGTTCGACGCCGAGGTCGTGATCGACGCCGACGCGCTCGAGCCGTTCGTCACCTGGGGCACGAACCCCGGCCAGGGCGTCTCGCTCTCGCAGGCGGTACCGGACCCTGACGTCCTCGACGATCCGAACGAGCGCGCCAGCGCTCTGCGAGCGCTGGAGTACATGGCGCTGGAGCCCGGCACGCCGATGAAGGAGATCCCGGTCGACGTGGTCTTCATGGGCTCCTGCACCAACTCGCGGATCGAGGACCTGCGGGCCTTCGCTGCCGTCGTCGAGGGGCGCACCAAGGCCCCCGGCGTCCGCGTGATGGTCGTCCCCGGCTCCGCCCGGGTGCGGCTCGAGGCCGAGGCCGAGGGGATCGACCGGATCGTCACCGCGTTCGGCGCGGAGTGGCGCTTCGCCGGCTGCTCGATGTGCCTCGGGATGAACACCGACCAGCTCGTCCTGGGGGAGCGCGTGGCCTCCACGTCCAACCGCAACTTCGAGGGTCGTCAGGGCAAGGGGGCGAAGACCCACCTCGTCTCGCCCCTCGTCGCCGCGGCCACGGCCGTGCGCGGCACCCTCTCCAGTCCCTCCGATCTGGAGCCGGTCCGCGAGAGAGCAGGAGTCTGACCGTGCAGAAGTTCGAGACCGTCACCGCGATCGCCGCGCCCCTGAAGCGCGCCAACGTCGACACCGACCAGATCCTCCCCGGCATCTACCTCCGCCGCATCACGAAGACCGGCTTCGAGGACGCGCTCTTCCACGGCTGGCGGCAGGACGCGGACTTCGTCCTCAACCAGGAGCGCTACCGCGGCGCCGGCATCCTCGTCGCCGGCCCCGACTTCGCCATCGGCTCCAGCCGCGAGCACGCCGTCTGGGCGCTGCGCGACTTCGGCTTCCGGGTCGTCATCTCCCCCCGCTTCGGCGACATCTTCCGGGGCAACGCCGGCAAGCAGGGACTGCTCGCGGCCGTCGTCTCGGAGCCCGACGTCGAGCGGCTGTGGGAGATCATCGAGGGCACCCCGGGAATAGAACCGACGGTGGATCTGGTTGCGCGTACGGTCACCGCCGGTGGCGAGACCTTCGACTTCGAGATCGACGACTACACTCGATGGCGCCTGATCGAGGGCCTGGACGACATCGGCCTGACCCTGCGCGACGAAGCGCTCATTTCCGAATTCGAGACCCGCCGCGAGAGCTGGCGGCCCAAGACATTGCCGGTGAAATAGCGTGAACACACTTCTTCAGGACGCCAAGGCCCTGCAGGACGCCAAGGCGTCGGGAGCACGGGTGGGAATGACGACCGAGCGGATCACCATCAACGGCGGGCGACCGCTGGTGGGCCGGATCGAGCTCAAGGGGGCCAAGAACCTGGTCACCAAGGCGATGGTCGCGGCGCTGCTCGGCGAGACCGCCTCCACCCTCCGCGACGTGCCCGACATCAGCGACGTCCGCGTCGTGAAGGGCCTGCTCGAAGTCCACGGCGTCAAGGTGAAGCAGGGCGCCGAGGTGGGCGAGCTGATCCTCGACCCCTCCAACGTCGAGTCCGCGCACTTCGCCGACATCGACGCGCACGCCGGCTCCAGCCGCATCCCGATCCTCTTCTGCGGCCCGCTGCTGCACCGCCTGGGCGAGGCGTTCATCCCCGACCTCGGCGGCTGCCGCATCGGCGACCGCCCGATCGACTACCACCTCGAGGTGCTGCGCAACTTCGGCGCCGTCGTCGAGAAGCTGCCCTCGGGCATCCGGATGTCGGCACCCGAGGGCCTGCACGGCGCCAAGGTGTCGCTGCCCTACCCGAGCGTCGGAGCGACCGAGCAGGTCCTCCTGACCGCGGTGCGCGCCTCCGGCATCACCGAGCTCTCGGGCGCGGCGATCGAGCCCGAGATCATGGACCTGATCAACATCCTGCAGAAGATGGGCGCCATCATCTCGGTCGACACCGACCGCGTGATCCGCATCGAGGGCGTGGACCGGCTCACCGGCTACTCCCACCGCGCGCTCTTCGACCGCAACGAGGCGGCCTCCTGGGCGGCCGCGGCCCTCGCGACCGACGGCGACATCTTCGTCGGCGGCGCCCGCCAGCAGGAGATGACCACCTTCCTCAACGTCTTCCGCAAGGTCGGCGGCGCGTTCGAGATCGCCGAGGACGGCATCCGCTTCTACCACCCGGGCGGCGAGCTCAAGCCGGTCATCATCGAGACCGACGTGCACCCCGGCTTCATGACCGACTGGCAGCAGCCGCTGGTCGTGGCGCTCACGAAGGCCAAGGGCGTCTCGATCGTGCACGAGACCGTTTACGAGCAGCGCTTCGGCTTCGTCGACGCGCTCGTCGAGATGGGCGCGACCATCCAGATCCACCGCGAGTGCCTCGGCGGGCAGGCCTGCCGCTTCGGGCAGCGCAACTTCATGCACTCGGCCGTGATCTCGGGACCCTCGAAGCTGCACGGCGCCGACATCGTCGTGCCGGATCTGCGCGGCGGCTTCTCGCACCTGATCGCGGCGCTCTCGGCCGAGGGCACCTCGACGGTCTCGAACGTCGGCATCATCAGCCGCGGCTACGAGAACTTCCTCACCAAGCTCGAGCTGCTGGGCGCCGTCTTCTCGCTCGACGCGTAGCCGCCCACCGGGACCCCGGGCCGCTGAGGACGACCGTCCTCAGCGGCCCGGGGTCCTGTCGCGCCCGGGCGCGCCCCACGCGGGCGGTTCCGCGTCCTCCTCCAGGCGTCCCCGGATCCGCTTCTCGAGGAGCGCGAGCGTCGTCTCCGGCGCGGGCCGGAGGCTCAGCGGTCCGGGCGACTCGACCAGGACCAGCGTGAGGCGTCCGCGCCGCGTGCCGGCCAGGACGACCTCGAGGGCCTCGCGCGGACGCAGGCCCACCAGCACCCACCGCCGCTCCAGCCGCGCGATCCGCGCCCAGGGCACGACGACGCCCCAGTCGCCGAAGGAGACGGTCAGTCCCCGGCGGCGCGGCACGACCACCGCGTAGGGCCGCAGCGTCGGCAGCGGGAACCGCGGCTCGACACGACGGAGGCCCGCTCCGAGCCGGCCGCGTCCGAGGACCGCGACGCCGCCGGTCGCCTCCGCCTCGACGTGGGCGAGCGGTGCCACCGCCACGCGCCAGAGGGCGTCGACCCCGCCGATCACGAGGGCGACGGCCGCCGAGCCGCCGACGAGGACCGCGAGCGTCAGCAGGAGGCCGTCGCCGAGCGCGGCCGCGTCGCGTCCGGCCTGCGTGGCGAGCAGCACGACTCCCCACACGAGCAGGAGCACCAGGCCGGACTGCGCGATCGGCGAGTCGGCGAGGCGGCCGAGCGCTCGGCCGACGGCGTCCCACGGCGACGGGCGGCGACGCGGACGGGGCGTGCCGGTACCGTACCCGGCGGCCGGGCCGCTCCTCCCACCGCGGGGCCCCGCTGCTCCCGGGCGTGGGGACGCGGCCCCTCCGATGCGGGATGCGAGGATGGGCGGGTGTCTGAGCGAAGCCGTCCGTCCATCTTCTGGTTCCTCGCGGCGGCGGTGATCCCCGTGATGACCGCCTCGGTCGACCTGCGGATCCGGAACGGCGACAAGATCCCGAGCACCGGAGCCTTCGTGTTCGCGCCGAACCACTACAGCGAGATCGACCCGATCATCACGGGCTGGACCCTGTGGCGCGCCGGCCGCGCACCGCGCTTCCTCGCCAAGGCCTCGCTGTTCTCGGTGCCCGTGCTCGGCTCGATCCTGCGCGGCTCCGGGCAGATCCCCGTCGAGCGCTCGGGCTCGGTCCGCGGCAGCGAGCCGCTGAAGACCGCCAAGGCTCTCGTGGACGAGGGCCGCTCGGTCATCATCTACCCCGAGGGCACCCTCACCCGCGACCCCGAGCTCTGGCCGATGCGCGGCAAGACGGGAGCGGTGCGGATGGCGCTGCAGTACGGCCTGCCTGTCGTCCCGGTCGCGCACTGGGGTGCGCAGCAGCTGATGGGCCGCTACTCCAAGCGGATCACCCTCTTCCGCCGCAAGCGCGTCGACGTGATCGTCGGCGACCCCGTCGACCTGTCCGCCTTCCGCGGACGCAGCCTCGACTCCGCCACACTCAACGAGGCCTCCGCGGTCGTGATGGCGGCGATCACCGCCCTGCTCGAGGAGCTGCGCGGCGAGGCGGCGCCCGAGAAGCGCTGGAACCCCTCCGAGCACAACCAGAAGGGCACGGGTCGCTTTGAGTCCGAGCAGTAGGAAGGCGCCCATCCCCGTGCCCCGCCGCGTCGCCGTCCTCGGCGCCGGCAGCTGGGGCACCACCTTCGCGAAGATCCTCGCCGACGGCGGCTCCGACGTCGTGATGTGGGCGCGCCGCGCCGAGCTGGCCCGCGAGATCACCGAGGCCAAGCGCAACAGCGACTACCTCCCCGGCATCAACCTCCCGCGCAACATCCGGGCCACGCCGCGCATCGAGGAGGCGCTGGAGGGCGCGGACCACGTCTACCTCTCCATCCCGTCGCAGTCGCTGCGGAGCAACCTCGAGGCGATCACGCCGTTCCTCACCGAGCGCACGGTGCTGGTGAGCCTGATGAAGGGCGTCGAGAAGGGCACCGGCCAGCGGATGAGCGAGGTGATCGCGCAGATGCTGCCGGTCTCTCCCGACCGGATCGCCGTCGCCTCCGGGCCCAACCTCGCCCTCGAGATCGCCAAGGAGCAGCCGACCGCGGCGGTCATCGCCTCCGAGAGCCTCGTCACCGCGCAGGAGGTGGCTCTCGCGGCGACCAACCGCTACTTCCGCTCCTACGTCAACACCGACGTGATCGGCACCGAGTTCGGCGGCGTGCTGAAGAACCTCATCGCCGTGGCGATCGGCATCGTCGACGGCGTCGGCTACGGCGAGAACACGAAGGCATCGATCATCACGCGCGGTCTCGCCGAGATGACCGACTTCGCGGTCGCGTACGGCGGACGGGCCGAGACGATGGCCGGACTCGCTGGGCTCGGCGACCTCATCGCGACGTCGAGCTCGTCTCTCTCGCGCAACAACACGGCCGGGCGCCTGCTCGGCCAGGGCTACAGCTTCACCGACGTGGTGAAGTCGATGCAGCAGACGGCGGAGGGGCTCGCCTCCGTCGCGCCGGTCCTCGAGCTGGCGCGCGCCAGGGGAGTCGACATGCCCATCGTCGAGCAGGTGTCGCAGGTGCTCGCCGGTACGCTCGATCCGAAGGACATCGCGCCGCACCTGACCACGGATTCGGACGAGCCACAGGGTGAGAGGAACCTCGATGACCAGCAAGCTCCGCGTGGCCGTTCTGTTCGGGGGGCGCTCCAGCGAGCACTCGATCAGCTGCGCAACGGCGGCCGGGGTGCTGCGGGCGATCGACCGTGACCGCTTCGAGGTGATCCCCGTCGGGATCACCTCCGACGGCGCCTTCGTGCTCGAGGAGGACCGTCCTGAGAAGTTCGCTCTCGATGCCGCGTCGCTGCCCCGCGTCGAGGACGACGGCTCCCGTGTGCGCTGGCCGGAGTCGGCCCTCTCGCGTGAGCTCACCGTGACGACCGAGGACGGCGCGACGCGCTCGCTCGGCGAGGTCGACGTGGTGCTGCCGATCCTGCACGGCCCGTGGGGCGAGGACGGCACCGTCCAGGGGATGCTCGAGCTCGTCGGGCTGCCCTACGTCGGCTCGGGCGTGCTCGCGTCGGCGCTCGGCATGGACAAGCACTTCACCAAGACGGTGCTGCGGGCCGCGGGCCTCGCGGTGGCGCCCTGGTACCTCGTGACCGAGGCGGAGTGGCGCGCCGACCCGGGCGACGCCTCCTCGGCCCTCGACGAGCTGAGCCTGCCCGCGTTCGTGAAGCCGGCGCGGGCCGGCTCGAGCGTGGGCGTCAGCCGGATCGACGAGCGCGAGCAGCTCGAGGCCGCGCTGGAGGAGGCGTTCGCGCACGACTCGCGGGTGCTGATCGAGTCGGGCATCGTCGGCCGCGAGGTAGAGATCGGCGTGCTCGGCGGCCGCCGCGGTGCTCCGGCCCGCGCCTCCGTCGCCGGCGAGGTGGTCGTCACCGGCCGCGGCTTCTACGACTTCGAGGCGAAGTACCTCGGGGCGTCCGGCATCGAGCTGGTCTGCCCGGCCGATCTCACCGACGGCGAGCTCTCCGAGATGCGGTCCCTCGCGATCCGCGCCTTCGACGCGATCGGAGCCGAGGGCCTCGCCCGGGTCGACTTCTTCCTCACCGCCGACGGCTTCGTCGTCAACGAGATCAACACCATGCCCGGCTTCACGCCGGTCTCGATGTTCCCGCGCATGTGGGGCGCGAGCGGCGTGGACTACCCGGACCTGATCAGCGAGCTGCTCGACTCGGCGCTCGACCGCGTCCCGGTCGCCGCCCGATGACGTCGGCGCTCGCGCTCCGCGTCGAGGCGGGCGCGGCCGCGGCGCCCTTCGAGCAGATCCGTGAGCAGATCACCGCTCTGATCGCCGCGGGCGAGCTGCCGGTCGGGATGCGGCTGCCGCCGGTGCGCGCGCTGGCCGAGACGCTGGGCGTCGCCGCGGGGACGGTCGCCCGCTCCTACCGGGAGCTGGAGTCGGCGGGCCTGGTCGAGACGCGCGGCCGGGCGGGCACGGTCGTCGCGGGAGGCGTGGATGCGCTGGAGCGTGAGCTGCAGGCTGCGGCCGCCGTGTTCGCGTCGCGCGCGCGTGAGCTGGGGGCGACCGCCGATGGTGCGCTCACCGCAGCGAGTCGAGCCCTCGGCGTCTGACGCTGAAGCTCAGCCGGTGGGCGTGTCCGTCGGATCGAGGGTGTCGGCGTCCGAGACGTCGGTGCACTCGCGCGTCTGCGGGACGTAGGAGACGGCGTTCGCCAGGTCGAGCGCGGCGGAGGATCCGGACGCGCGGCTCTGGTCGACGGTGATCTCCACCGCGGGATCGCGCCCGTAGGTGGTCAGCGTGTAGATGTCCTCGTCCTTCTGCGTCTCGTCGATGATCCAGTCGACTCCGCTGACGTTCACGCAGAGGTCCGTCGTCGGGCCGGGCACCTCGACTCCGCAGTGGAGGATGACGGCGGCCGGGGTGCCCCAGGCGGCGGTGCCCTGAGCGTTCGTCTCGCGCTCGGGCTGCTCCGCGACCACGTCGGGCAGGCGCACCGAGACCTCGGCGCAGCCGGTGCTCGTCGCATCGGCGGCGGGCTCGAGTGCGACGCTGGCCGAGCAGCCCGAGAGCAGCAGGACGGCGGCGGCGGCGAGGAGGGGGGAGCGGAGTCGGCGGGGGGACATCGCCGTCAACGCTAGCGTGTGAACCATGGCAGAGGATCGGAGTCCCACCCTGGCCGAGCTCAGCGAGGGCGAGGTGCTCGCGAGGGTGCTGGCCCGGCTCGGCGGCCCGGGCGCGGAGACCCTGGTCGGGCCCGGCGACGACTGCGCGGTGCTGCGGGCTCCCGACGGCCGCTTCGTGGTGACCACGGACATGATGGTGCACGGCCCCGACTTCCGGCTGGCCTGGTCGAGCCCGGCGGACCTGGGCTGGAAGGCGGCGGCCTCGAACCTCGCCGACGTCGCGGCGATGGGGGCCCGTCCCACCGGGCTCGTCGTCGCGCTCGCGGCGCCCCAGTCGCTGGGCGTCGACGTGCTGGAGGGGATCGCGGGCGGCCTCGCCGCCGGCTGCGTCGCGATGGCGCCGGGATGCGGAGTCGTCGGGGGAGACCTGTCCGCCTCCGCGACGCTGACGCTCTCGATCACGGCGTTCGGCTCGCTCGACGGACGACCGCCGGTGCTCCGCAGCGGTGCGAGGCCGGGGGACGTGCTCGCCGTGGCCGGCCCGCTGGGACGAGCGGGGCTCGGGCTGCGCCTGCTGTTCGAGCAGGCGCGGCGGGACGGGGAGCCGTCGGCCGACCTCGCCGACCGGCTCCGCGAGCGGCATCCGTCCCTCCTCGAGGCGCAGCTGCGCCCGACCGCGCCGATCTCCGCGGGCGAGGCCGCGGGCGGGACCGCCACCGCGATGATGGACGTCTCGGACGGCGTGGTGCTCGACGCCCGTCGGATGGCGCGTGCGAGCGGAGTGGCGATCGACCTCGATGCCGCGGCGGTCGACGTGCACGCGCGCGGGCTCACGGGGGTGGAGGGCGTGGACCTCGACCTGGCGAGGGCGCTGGTGCTGGGAGGTGGCGAGGACCACGCGATGCTCGCGTGCTTCCCGCCCGCCGCGGCGCTGCCGGAGGGCTTCGTCCCGCTCGGGGCCGTCCGCGAGGGGGCCCCGGAGGTGCGACTGGGCGGGGTCGCGCTCGAGGGGCGCGGGGGCTGGGACCCGTACCTCGGCTGGGACGGCGCGGCGGGCTGAGGCCGGTCAGCCGGCCGGGGAGGAAGCGGGCGAGACGGGCGACGCCGGTGAAGCCCACCAGATCGTGGTCTCGCCGTAGTCCTTCCTCCGCTCCCGCTCCAGACCCGCGGGCCAGCGCGGCTCCGGGCTGCGGGAGCTCCGCTCCAC
Organism: Rathayibacter sp. AY1C7; assembly: GCF_002931865.1. Classification (NCBI taxonomy): domain Bacteria; kingdom Bacillati; phylum Actinomycetota; class Actinomycetes; order Micrococcales; family Microbacteriaceae; genus Rathayibacter; species Rathayibacter sp. AY1C7. The sequence goes on from NZ_PSWB01000006.1 coordinate 115,152, forward strand.
GACGACCACCGCGTCCTCGCGCAGCAGCGGCAGGACGCCGGCGAGGTCGGCGGCGAGGTCGTCCTCGCCGAGGTCGTAGGGCGGGTCGAGGAACACCGTGTCCGTGTTGAGGGCCGGGGAGCCGTCGAGGAAGGAGCGGACCGAGCCGGTCACCACCTCGATCCGCGGGGCGGGCCGCTTGTTCTTGGCAGCCGCGGTCGCGATCGCCCGTGCGTTCTCGCCCGCGGTCCGGGCGGCCTTCGGGTCGCGCTCGACCAGGACGACCGCGCTCGCTCCGCGGCTGGCCGACTCGAGCCCGAGGGCGCCGGAGCCCGCGTAGAGGTCGACCACCGTCGCGCCGTCGAGGGCGTCCCGGGCCTCGAGGGCCGAGAAGACGGCCTCGCGCACGCGGTCGCTGGTGGGGCGGGTGCCCGCGCGCGGGACCCGGAGGGTGAGCGAGCCGGCGAATCCGGCGATGATCCTGGTCACCGGACCGAGCATAGGGCGGCACCCCTGCCTGCGGCGTCCGGTGGCCGCCGCGCGGCTCCCGCCTGGCGGCACACTGCGAACTCGCGGAACCTGGACCCTTTTCCCGTCAGGACTGCGAGAATCCGTAGCTATGACGTCGCTCGAAGACACCCGCTCCGCTGTCGGCCGCCGAGCGGCACCCGAGACGCCCCTGACCCGCGAGGAGTTCACGGCGCACTGCGGCGCCGTCCTCGGGAACCTCACCCGCGTGATCGACGGCAAGTCGGCCGAGGTCTCGATGGCGCTGACGGTGTTCCTCGCCGGTGGGCACCTCCTGATGGAGGACGTCCCCGGCACCGGCAAGACGGTCCTGGCGAAGTCGCTGGCGGCCTCGGTCGGCGGCAGCGTCGCGCGCATCCAGTTCACGCCCGACCTGCTCCCCTCCGACGTCACGGGGGTCTCGGTCTACAACCAGGCGACCCGCGACTTCGAGTTCAAGCCGGGCCCGGTCTTCGCGAACATCCTGATCGGCGACGAGATCAACCGGGCCTCGCCCAAGACGCAGTCGGCGCTGCTGGAGTGCATGGAGGAGCGCCAGGTCTCGGTCGACGGCACGACCCACCTCCTCCCGCGCCCCTTCGCCGTGATCGCGACGCAGAACCCGGTCGAGATGGAGGGCACCTACTCGCTGCCCGAGGCCCAGCGCGACCGCTTCATGGCCCGCCTCTCGCTCGGCTACCCCGATGAGCGCGCCGAGCTCGAGATGATCCGCACCCGCGACTCGGCCAGCCCGCTCGAGGAGCTGCGGCCCGTCGTGGGCCTCGCCGAGCTCGAGCGGATGATGGCCTACGTGCGCTCCGTGTACGTCGCACCACCTGTGCAGGAGTACGTGGTGGCGATCATGCAGGCCACGCGGGTGGACCCCGAGCTGCGGCTCGGGGGGAGCCCGCGCGCCACGCTCCAGCTGATCGCCGCCGCGAAGGCGCTCGCCGCCCTCAGCGACCGCGACTTCGTGGTGCCGGACGACGTGGACGCGCTCGCCGTCCCCGTGCTCGGCCACCGCCTCCTGCCCGCCACCCGCCTCCCCGGCCGCTCCGGCGCCGGATCCTCGCACTCGGTCACCGAGATCGTGCAGCGCATCGTCGCGGCCACCCCTGTCCCCTTCGGCAACCGTGGCGACTGAGGTCCGCGCCGCCGAGACGCCGTCGTCCCGTCTCGGCGGTCTGCCCGCGCTCCGCGGGGTCGCGCTGACGCTGCGCGGCTGGGCGCTCGTTCTGCTGGGCGTCGCGGGAGTGGTGATCGCGCCGCTGTCGGAGTTCCGCGAGCTGCTGTTCGTCGGCCTGGTGCTGCTGGGCCTGCCCCTGGGCGCGCTCGTCTCCCTGCTCCTGGCGCCGGCGTCGTTCCGGGTGCAGCGCCGCTTCGCTCCCCAGACCGTCGCGGCCGGCGACGTGGTGGAGGTCGACGTGCTGCTCGAGAACCGCGGCCGCGCCGTCCGCAGCGGGGCCCGCGCCCACGACCGGCTCGAGCGCGTGGAGCGCGGGGTCGTCGTCGGCCGCCCGGTCGCCGAGGGCGTCTTCGGGCTGCCGGGCGTCCCGTCGGGCGGCCGCGTGCGCGCCCGCTACCGTCTGCCCGCCGAGCGGCGCGGGATCCACCGCATCGGCCCGCTGCGCCTGGTGCGCGGCGACGGCCTCGGGCTCGCGCTCCGCGAGAGCGTCGTGGGGGCTGCGCAGCCGTTCGTCGTGACTCCGCGGGTCGTGCCGCTCGAGAGCGACGTCCTGGACGCGCACGGAGCAGGCGGATCGAGCCCGGTCGCGCACGCGACGGCCGGCGCCGGCACGGACGACGTGATCCCGCGCGACTACCGCCCGGGGGACGCCATGCGCCGGGTGCACTGGCGGGCGAGCGCCCGCTCCGGTGAGCTCATGGTCCGCCAGGACGAGCAGAACACCGATCCGCACGCGTGGATCCTCCTCGAGACCCGGGCCGAGCGCGTGCTCGAGCGGCGCGGCGACGACCGGCTCGAGTGGGCGGTGTCGATGACGGCCTCCCTCGCCGTGCACCTGCTCGACCGCGGCTTCGAGACCCACCTCGTCGAGACGGGTGCGGACGGCGAGCCGGAGCACTCGGAGGACGAGCGCGAGGTGGCGCACGACGTGCTGCTGCGCCTGGCCGAGCTGGCGCCCTCGCGCGAGTCGGTCGACGCGGTGACCCGGATCTCGGCCGACATGCGCGACACCGGGGGAGTGCGACCGGTCTTCGCCGTGCTCACCCGACTCCTCGAGTCGGACCTCGATGGCCTCGGCTCCCTGGCCGCGCAGTCGCGCCCCGCGATCGCCTTCGTCGTCGCCGGCACCGCTGAGGAGGAGGCGGCTCTCGCCTCGCTCGGCTGGTACGCGGTGTCCGTCGACCCGAGCGCCTCCGTCGAGGAGGCGTGGGCGCAGGCCCTCGCTCTGCGGGTGGTGGCGTGAGCCGCCGCGTCGAGAGCGATCCGCGCGCCGGGTCGGCTCCTCTGAGCGGTCTGCTCTTCCTCGCGATCACGGCCGCCGCCGCCGGGATCGGCCGCCTCCTCGTCGGCGTCGACTGGCTGGTGCTCCTCGCGAGCGCGGTCGCCGTGGTGCTCGGCGTCCCGGCCGCCGCCCGGGCTCTGCGCGTGCACCCCGTCGTCCCGCCGATCCTCGGCACGCTGACGATGGTCGGCGTGCTGACCGCGATGTTCGTGCCCGGTCGGGCCCTGCTGTTCGTGATCCCCACGCCCGGCGCCGTCGCGCAGGCGGAGGCGCTCGCGCAGGGCGGCTTCCAGTCCATCGCGCAGCAGGGGCTCCCGGCGGTCGCCGACGACGGCATCTCGTTCCTCCTGATCGGCGGGGTGGTCGTGCTCGCCTGGGCGGCCGACCTGTTCGCCTTCTCCGTCCGCCTCCCCGCCCTGGCCGGTCTGTTCCCCGCGGCGCTGCTCGCGGTACCGGCGATTGTGGACCCCTCCGAGGTGTCCTGGGCGAGCCTCGTCGTCACCGCGCTCGCCTACGCGGGCGTGCTCGCCGCCACGGCCGCCCCCCGCCGCCCGAGCGGCCCGAGCGCGGCCTCGGCCGTGCTGCCCGCCTTCGCGGCCGTGACCGTCGTCGTCCTGGGCGCGGGAGTCGTCGCCGGCTCGGCGGCCGGCTACGCGCGCACCACCGCCCCCTCGGGCGTCTCCGGCAGCCTCTTCAACGGCGCGATCGACCCGGTGGTCGCCCTCGGCGCGGACCTGCGCCGCCCGAACCCCGTGACCGTGCTGCGCTACGCCACCGACTCCGACCTGCCCGTCTACCTCCGCGTGCTGACCGTCTCGGACTTCGACGGTGACGACTGGGCGCCGAGCGAGACGGAGCAGACCGCTCCGATCGACGCGCCGATCGCGCCCGAGGGGCTCTCCGAGAGCGTGCCGCGCGAGGCGGAGGAGGTCGACGTCTCGGTGGAGACGCTGCGGAGCCAGTGGCTCCCCGTGCCGTATCCGGTCTCGTCGCTGACGGGCGTCGGCGACGGCTGGCTCCAGGACGTGCAGGACGGCTCCATCCGCGGCGACGCGACGACCCGCTCCGGAGACGACTACCAGGTGCAGGCGCTGCGGCTCGAGCCCGACCCGCAGCAGCTGCTCGCCGCTCCCGCGCCGTCCGGCGTCGACCGGTACCTCTCGCTCCCCGACGACGTGCCCGAGATCGTCCGCACCACCGCCGAGGAGGTCACGGCGGAGGCTCCGACCGCCTACGACCGGGCGCGCGCGCTGCAGACGTACTTCCGCTCGTCCGAGTTCCGCTACTCCGAGGACACCCCCGCGGAGGAGGGCTACGACGGCGACGGAGTCGGCGTGCTCGCGGCGTTCCTGACGACGAAGGAGGGCTACTGCGTCCACTTCGCCTCGGCGATGGCGGTGATGGCGCGCGAGCTCGGGATCCCGTCGCGGCTCGCCATCGGCTACCAGCCCGGCTCCGTCGTGCCCTCCGGCGGCAGCGACCTGACCACCTACCGCGTCCTCTCCTCCGACCTGCACGCCTGGCCCGAGCTGTACTTCGAGGGGGTCGGCTGGCTGCCCTTCGAGCCGACGCCCAGCCGCGGCGCTCCGGCCTCCTACACCCTGCCGAGCGCGACGGCGTCCTCGGGCCCCACCGCCCCGGGCTCGACCGCGACCACCGCGCCCGGTGCGACCAGCGCTCCCGCCGCGACACCCACTCCGACGGCCGCGTCGGCGACGCCGACCCCCGGTGCCGTCGGCGCCTCGAGCACCACGGCGGCTCCCGCGGCCACGCTCTGGGTGCTGCTCCTGCTGCTCGTGCTCGTCCCCTGGCTGATGCGCGCCGTCCAGCGCGCGCTGCGGCGCCGGTCCGCGCGCTCCGGCTCCGTCGAGGCCGCGTGGGCCGAGCTGCTGGCGACCGCCCGCGACCTGGGCGTCCCCGTGGAGGACACGGAGTCTCCGCGCGCGCAGGAGGCCCGCATGGCTCCCGCCCTCGACCCCGGAGCGGCGGCACGTCTGCAGGGGCTCCGGGAGCGCGTCGAGCGCCGGCGCTACTCGCCGTCCGCGAGCGAGTCGGAGGCGTGGGACGACGCGACCGCCGTGGCCACCGCGCTCCGCGGCTCCGCGGGTGCCGGTCGTCGGGTGCTCGCGTCGGTCGTGCCGCGCTCGGCGCTGGACCCGGTCGCCCGGCTCGCGCGTCCGAGGTCCGACCTATGATCGCTAGGTGATCCCGGACCCCCTCGACGCCTCGCTCGCGCCGCTGATCGGGCCGCGCACGGCGAGTGCGGTCGAGAAGGCCTTCGGGTACCGCACGGTCGGCGAGCTCCTGGGCCACTACCCGCGCCGCTACGCGAAGCGGGGCGAGCTGACGGCGCTCTCGCGTCTCCCCGTGGGAGAGAGCGTGACGATCGTGGCGGAGGTGCGCGAGGTGCGCGAGCGGCCGATGCGCAACCGGCGCGGCACCCTGCTCGAGGTCGTCATCTCGGACGGCTCGGGCACGCTCTCGCTGACGTTCTTCGGACAGCCCTGGCGCGCGGCGAAGCTCCACCGCGGCGTGCGCGGGATCTTCGCGGGCACGGTCTCGATGTTCCGCGACACCCCGCAGCTCACGCATCCCGACTACCGCCTGTTCGACGACGAGGAGGCCGCCGCGACGGAGACGGGAGGCGGTGAGCTCGCGAAGGACTGGGCCGAGCGTCCGATCCCGATCTACCCGGCGACCAGCGCGCTCTCGAGCTGGCAGCTCCAGGCCGCGATCGGCGTGCTGCTGGACGGCCTGCGCGACGTGCCGGACCCGATGCCCGAGCAGGTGCGCGCCGGCCGCTCGCTGCTGGGCCTCGGCGAGGCGCTGGAGCTGATCCACCGCCCGCAGCGGGAGGGCGAGGAGGCGCAGGCGCGCGAGACGCTGCGCTTCCACGAGGCGTTCCTCCTGCAGCTCGCCCTGCTCGAGCGCCGGGCCTCGGCGCGCAGCAGCCCCGCGACCGCCCGCGTGCCCGGCCCCGGCGGGCTGCTCGAGCGCTTCGACGCCGCGCTGCCCTTCGCCCTCACCGGCGACCAGACCGCGGTGGGGCACGAGATCGCCGCCGACCTGGCCGCCGAGAGCCCGATGACCCGGCTGGTGCAGGGCGAGGTCGGCTCCGGCAAGACCCTCGTCGCGCTCCGGGCGATGCTCGCCACGGCCGAGAGCGGCGGGCAGGCGGCGCTGCTCGCTCCCACCGAGGTGCTCGCGGGGCAGCACCTCCGCTCGATCGCGAGGACCCTCGGCCCGGAGCTCGCGGCCGAGCTGGTGCCGACCCTCCTCACCGGCGGGCTGGGGGCGGCGCAGCGCCGCGCGGCCCTCCTCCGGATCGTCTCGGGCACGGCGAAGATCGTCGTCGGCACGCACGCCCTCCTCGGCGACGCGGTCTCCTTCTACGACCTGGGCCTCGTCGTGATCGACGAGCAGCACCGCTTCGGCGTGGACCAGCGGGACGCCCTGCGCCGGAAGGGCGCCACCCCGCCGCACGTGCTGGTGCTGACGGCCACGCCCATCCCGCGGACCGTCGCCATGACGGTCTTCGGCGATCTCGACACCTCGACCATCCGCGAGCTGCCCGCCGGGCGCCCCGGCATCACGAGCCACGTGGTCCCGCTCGCCGACCACCCCGCGTGGATCGCGCGGGCGTGGGAGCGCGCCGAGGAGGAGATCCGCTCGGGGCACCAGGTCTACCTCGTCTGCCCGGCGATCGAGCCGGGGGAGCCCGCCGAGGGCGCGCAGCCGCCCGAGGAGGACGCCGCCGCGTCGCTCACGACCGTCGCGGCCACGCTGGAGGGCGTGCGCGCTCATCCGCTGCTCGGGAAGCGGCGGTCGGCCGCGCTGCACGGGCGGATGACGACGGAGGAGAAGGACGCCGTGATGCGCTCCTTCGCCGCGGGGGAGATCGACGTCCTGGTGTCGACGACGGTCATCGAGGTCGGCGTGGATGTGCCGAACGCCTCGATGATGGTCGTGCTCGACGCGGAGCGGTTCGGGGTCTCGCAGCTGCACCAGCTCCGCGGGCGCATCGGGCGCGGCGGCGTCGCGGGGGTGTGCCTGTTCGTGACGGCGGCGGAGGCGGGGACGGTCGCGCGCGAGCGGGTGGAGGCGGTCGCCGCGACGCTCGACGGCTTCGCGCTCGCCGAGGTCGACCTGGAGCTGCGCCGCGAGGGCGACGTGCTGGGCGACTCGCAGTCCGGCGGGCGATCGTCGCTCCGCCTGCTGCGGGTGGTGCAGGACGCGGACGTGATCGTGGAGGCGCGGGCGCTGGCGGAGCGGCTCCTCGCGGAGGACCCGTCCCTCGCCTCGCACGATCGGCTCCGTGCCGCGCTCGAGCGCCGCGTGCAGGACCGCGACCGGGAGTTCCTCGCCAAGAGCTAGGCGGTGCCCGCCCGCTACTCTGTCGGCATGGCCCGCATCGCCGTCGTCCCCGGCTCCTTCGACCCCGTGACCCTCGGTCATCTCGACGTGATCGAGCGGGCCGCGCGCCTGGTCGACGAGCTGCACGTCGTGGTGGTGCACAACCCCGCCAAGACGGCGCTGCTGCCGATCGCCCAGCGCGTCTCGCTGATCGAGCAGTCGATCGCGGAGGCCGGGCTCGAGGGGCGGATCGTCGTCGCCTCGTGGAGCATGGGCCTGCTCGTCGACTACTGCACCGACGTCGGCGCGAGCATCCTGGTGAAGGGCATCCGCTCGCAGGTCGACGTGGCGTACGAGACCCCCATGGCGATCGTGAACCGCAACCTCGCGCACGTCGAGACGGTGTTCCTCCTGCCCGATCCCGCGCACGCCCATGTGTCGAGCTCGCTGGTGCGGCAGGTCTCCTCCCTCGGCGGCGACGTCGCCCCCTACGTGCCGCCCGCGGTCGCCGCGTACCTCGCCGCCGGCTGAGGCGCCGCCGATCGTCCACCCGGGCGATCCCGGGCCGTGGACCCGTGCGCCCGCGGCAGCCGGGAGAATGGACCGGTGAGCGAGACGCGCGTGCAGGCCTGGGCCCTCGACGGCATCCCGGAGGTGACTCCCGGTGACGACCTGCTCGAGCTGATCCTCGCGGCCGTCGCCGCCGCCGCCGAGGAGGACCGGCCCGCGGACGGCGACATCCTCGTGGTCACGAGCAAGATCGTCTCGAAGGCGGAGGGGCGCGTCGTCGCCGCGGCCGACCGCGAGGACGCGATCACGGCCGAGACCGTCCGCGTCGTCGCCACCCGGGCGCACGGGTCCGGCGTCACCCGCATCGTGGAGAACCGCCTCGGGATCGTGCAGGCGGCGGCCGGAATCGACGCCAGCAACGTCGCGGAGGGGACGGTCCTCCTCCTCCCCGTCGACCCGGACGCCTCGGCGCGGGCCCTCTGCGCGGGTCTCCGGGAGCGGCTCGGCGTGGAGGTGGGCGTGCTCGTAAGCGACACCCTGGGCCGCGCGTGGCGGGTCGGACAGACCGACGCGGCCATCGGAGCCGCGGGCGTCCTCGTGATCGACGACCTCCGCGGCGGGGTCGACGCCCTGGGGCGCACGCTCGGAGTGACCATGCCGGCCGTGGCGGACGAGATCGCCGCGCTCGGCGACCTGGTGAAGGGCAAGGCGAGCGGTCGCCCCGTCGCCGTCGTCCGCGGGCTCGCCCGCCTGGTGACGGGGGTCGAGAGCCCGGGCGCCCGCACGCTGACCCGCACGGGCCCCGACGACATGTTCCGCCTCGGCGCCGACGAGGCCTTCGCCGAGGGCTTCGCGGCCGGAGCCGCCTCGCGCGAGGAGCGCGCGTGACCGGCTGGAGCGCGGTCGTCGTGTTCAAGGGCCGCGGCGGCTCGAAGACGCGCCTCGACGTGCCGGGCCGCGCGGCGCTGGCCGAGGCGTTCCTCCTGGACACGCTCGCCGCCGTGGCCGCCGCGGAGCCGGTGGTGAGCCTTCTCCTGGTCACCTCCGACGCCGGTGCGGCCGACCGCGCACGGGCGGAGCACCCGCAGCTGGTGGTGGTGCCCGACCCGGGGACCCTCGACGCCGCCGTGTCCGGGGGAGCCGAGGCCGCCCTGCACCGCCGGCCGGGCGCCCCGGTGATCGTGCTGACCGGGGACCTGCCCGCCCTGCTGCCGTCGGACCTCTCCGAGGCGCTCGCGACGCGGTCGCTCCCGGCCGTCGTCCCGGACCGCGAGGGGAGCGGCACCACGGCGCTCCTGCTGGCGGCCGGAGCCCTCGTCGCTCCGGCGTTCGGCCCGGGCTCGCTGGCCCGGCACCGCGACGCGGGCTGCGCCGTCGTCGTGCTGCCCGGCTCGTCGACGCTGAGGCTGGACGTCGACACGCTCGCCGATCTCGGCGACGCGGAAGAGGCCGGCGTCGGCCCGCACACCTCCCGCGCGCTGGCCGCAGCGGCCTGAGGCGCAGGGAGTCCGAGCCGCGGACGCGGTCAGCCGGCGAGCAGCCCCGCCTCGAACGCCGCCGTCAGGCCCGCGTCGATCGCGAGCGGTGCGCCGTCGACCGAGCGGACGGGGATCGCCCGCCGGGTGCTCGACACCAGCCACGCCGCATCGGCACCGGTGAGCGCCGTGACCGGCAGCTCGCGGCGCGACGACGCGAGCCCGCGGCGCTCGCCCAGCGCGAGGACCCGCTCGACCGTCGTGCCGGCGAGCACGCTGCCCGAGAGCGGCGTCGCGAGCACCCCGTCGCCGAGGAGCACCAGGCTCGACGTCGCCCCCTCGAGGAGAAGCCCGTCGCTCGTGCGCCAGACCACGTCGTCCGCGCCCCGGGACGCCGCCTCGCGCAGCGCCGCCCGGGTGACGGCGCCCGAGGTGGTCTTGACACCCGGGAGCAGCCACGGCGCGAGCGGACCGCTCGCGTACCCGCGGTCCAGCACGACGACGGCCGCGCCCTTCTCCCGGAGCGCGCTCGAGTCGGGAGTCGGAGCCGCGCGCACGGTGCACCGGGCGGAGTCGCCCGACCCGTGGGCGGCGATGAAGCGGATCGTCAGGTCGTCGACCCGGTCGTGCTCCGCCACGGCGAGGTCGACCGCTCGGGACCAGAGGGGCGCCTCCGGGATCGTCAGCCCGACGGCCCGGGCCGATCCGGCCAGCCGCGCGAGGTGCTCGCCGAGCGCGCGGGGACGTCCGTCGAGGACCGCGACGGTCTCGAAGACCCCGTCGCCGCGGAGGTAGCCCGCCTCGTCGACGCGGACGAGCGGACCCTCCGGGTCGCGGAGGACGACGGCGCCGGAGGTGATCTCGACCAGGACGGGGGTGCTCATCCGCCCATCCTGCCCCCGGCGGAGCCTCAGCGGGGGAGGAGGCCGCTCGCCACGTCGGACGGCTCGACGATCTCGCGCCACGGCTCCGGCCGGAGTCCTGCCGAGCCGAGCACGTCGGCCCCGGCGAGGAGGTCCACGTCGAGACCGGTCAGCTCGCCGATCGCGGCGACCGGCAGCTGGAACGTCCTGAAGCCGCCGAGCGGCACCAGGCCCTCGCGCACGCGCTCCACGAGCTCGCTCTGGTCGAGCAGGTACGCGCTCGTCGCGAGCGTCGATCCGTCCGGGCTCCACGCCGCGATCTTCCAGAAGCGGCGGGGGATGCCCGTACCGCGGTAGACCGGGTCGTCGTCCGCGAGCACGGGCCCGGTGAAGACGCTCAGGCGCGTGCGCCAGGTCTGCGCGTACTCGAGCACCAGCGTCTCGAGCCCGAGCCACAGCTCCTGCGACTGGTTGAAGCCGCTCGCCTGGGGCGCGGCGTTCGTGTAGCAGAAGCTGTCGCGGTTGGCCGCGGCGGCCTCGCCGCGGTCGCCCCACACGGGGTCGCGGCGGCGGACCAGGTGGCCGCGGTCGAGGTCGTTGCGGGCGTACACCTCCGGCCCGGTCTGCTCGGAGGCGGGGATGCTGTCGTCGAGGTGCCAGTCGTCGCCTCGGCCGAGCTCGACCAGGCGCGCGCCGTCGATGTTCACGGCCGTCGAGACGGCCAGGCGCCGCTCCGGATCCAGCAGCACCTCGAAGTGCGTGTACGGCAGGAGCCGCACCGGGCGCTCGACCCTCAGGCGCGGCGCCGCCGCGGGGACGCCGAGGAAGTCCGCGTCGAAGCTCACTCCTCGACCTCCGCCGTCGGAGTCGCCGTGGCTGTCGCTGTCGGGGTCGCCGTGGGCGTCGCCGGGGGAGCCTCGGTCGCGGGGACTCCCGTGCCGGTCGGAGTCGGAGCCGGTGCCTGGGTGGCGGGACCCGGGACCTGCGAGCCGTTGCTGATCAGCAGGGCTATGTCGGAGTAGCGCGCGACGGTCGTGCCCGCGGCCGGGTCGGTGCCCGCCACCACGCCGGCGGGGAGCGACGAGTCGATGGTCGCCCCCTCCTCGACGTCGAAGCCGAGGTCCTCCAGCGCCTCCGTGGCGTCGTCGACCGAGCGGCCGGAGACGGTCGGCACGGCGATCTGACGGCCGTTCAGCAGGGCGCTGCTGGGCTCCTCGAAGTCGTCTCCGCCGTACTTCTGGTCGGCGCGGGTCATCACCGAGTTCCAGATGTAGTGGCGGATGTTGGAGGCGTACGGGCGGCTCTCGAGCTCCGAGTTCGGGAAGCGGACCTCGCGCATCGAGGTGTGGCCGTCGATGTTGCCGACCCAGACCACGGTCGCGACGCGCGAGCTCGCCCCGTCCATCCAGGTCGATTCCGCGTTGTCGGTGGTGCCCGTCTTGCCGATGTGCTCGATGCCGTCGTCCGGGTCGGACTGGGCGGCCGTGCCGCCGGTGACGACGCGCTGCAGGGCGTAGTTCGCGACCGCCGTCAGCTCGGGGCTGAGGGCCTGGTTGCAGGTGGAGGTCGGCGGCTGGACGGCGGCGCCGGTCGCGTCGGTGATCGAGTCGATGGCGATCGCGGAGCAGGCGGTGCCGTTGTTGGCGAAGCCGGCGAAGGCGGTGACCATCGAGAGGGGGGAGATGAGCGTGTCCGAGCCGAGGACGGCGGACGGCTTGTAGTCGACCTCGCCGCCGTCGGCCGCCTTCACGCCGAAGCCGACCGCGCGGTCGCGGATCGCGCAGAGGTCGAGCTGCTGCGCCATCGAGACGTAGACGGTGTTGATCGACTGCATCGTGCCGGTCAGCACGCTGTAGCTGCCGTTCTCGCTGTCGTCGTTGTTGACCTCGTAGGAGGTGTCGAGCTCGCCGCCCGGTGCGCAGCTGGCGGGGAAGCCCGAGAAGGTGCGCTCGCGGCCGTTGATCGTCTCGTTCAGGGTGCGTCCGCTCGCGAGCCACTGCGCGAGCGTGAACACCTTGTAGGTCGATCCGACCTGGAACCCGGCGGAGCCGCCGTAGGCCGTGTCGGTGTTGAAGTTGACGGCGGAGAAGTTCGCGCCGTTGACGGCGCCGGCCGCGTCGTAGTCCTTGTTCTGCACCATCGCCAGGATCCGGCCGGTGCCGACCTCCATCGAGACGGTCGCGCTGCCGATGTTGGTGTCGAGAGTGGGGACCTTGGGGACGGCGTTGTTCGTCGCGTTCGCCGCGGTGTCCTGCAGGTCGCGGTCGAGCGTCGTGTAGATCTTGTAGCCGCCGCGCTGGAAGTTCGCGAGGCGGGTGTCCGCGTCGTCGCCGAACGCCGGGTCGTTCTGGACGACGCGGGTGATGTAGTCGCAGAAGAAGGCCGCGTTGCCGGCGGTCTGGCAGCCGGTGGGCGTCTGCGTGATCGCGGGGACGACCTCCTCGGCGACGGCGGCGTCGTGGTCGGCCTGCGAGATCTTCCCCTCCTGCAGCATCTGGTCGAGGACGTAGTCGCGGCGGATCTTGTTGTCCGGGATGTTCTCGGGCTGGTCGATCCTGAGGCCGTTGGGGTTGTTGACCGTGGCGATCAGGCTCGCGGCCTGCGCCAGGCTCAGGTCGGCCGCGCTGGTCGAGAAGTAGTACTCGGCCGCCGCCTGGATGCCGTAGACCTGCCCGCCGAAGCCCGCGATGTTGAGGTAGCCGAGGAGGATGTCGTCCTTGCTGTACTTCTTCTCGAGGTCGACGGCGAGCTTCATCTCCTTGAGCTTGCGGCTCGGAGTGGTCGCGGTCGCCTCCTCGTAGGCGGCCTCGGAGGCCGCCTCGTCGGTCGCGCTCAGCGACTCCGCCTTCTGCACGAGGACGTTCTTGACGTACTGCTGAGTGATGGAGGATCCGCCCTGGAGGTCCCCGCCGACGATGTTGCTGAGCACCGCGCGGATCGTGCCCTGCAGGTCGACGCCGCCGTGATCGTAGAAGCGCGGGTCCTCGGTCGAGACCGCCGCGTCCTTCACGGACTGGCTGACCTGGTCGAACGCCACCTCCTCGCGGTTCTGCGCGTAGAAGGAGGCGAGCAGCTCGTCCGAGCCGTCGGTTCGCTTCGCGTAGATCTCGGTCTTCTGGGCCAGCTGGCCGAGCTCGAGGTACTCGGGCACCGTCTCGAACAGCCCGATCGGGTTGTTCTCGGCGAGACCGGTGACGGCGAGGGCGGGAGTGACCCCGACCGTGATCAGCAGGCCCCCGGCGAGGCTGGCTCCGACGATCCCGAGGACCCGGGCGAGCACGCCGCCGCGGGCGGTTCCTTGCGCAGACATGGCTACGAGAGTAGGCGACGAGTCTGGATCCGTCGTGCGGCCGCGCTCGGGGGCCCGGATGCCCGCCCTCCCGGCCCCGGGAGCGGCGGCCGCCGGTACGGTGAGCGGGTGACCAGAGCCCGAGCATGACCGCCTCCGCCGACCCCGCCGAGACGCGCCGCCGCGCGGTGCTCGTGGTGGCCGTCCTCGCCTCCTTCGTCGCCTTCCTCGACGGCACCGTCGTCAACGTCGCCCTGCCCGCCATCACCCGCGAGCTCGGCGGCGGGCTCGCGGTGCAGCAGTGGGTGGTCGACGGGTACCTGATCACGCTCGGCGCGCTGATCCTCGTGGCCGGCTCGCTCGCCGACCGCATCGGCCGGGCCCGCAGCATGACCATCGGCCTGATCGGCTTCGGCGTCACCTCGCTGCTGTGCGCGCTGGCCCCCACCGCCGAGGTCCTCATCGTGGCGCGGATGCTCCAGGGCGCCGCCGGCGCGATCCTCGTGCCCAGCTCGCTCGCCCTCATCATCGCGACCGTCCACGGCGCCGCGCAGGCCCGGACGATCGGCGCGTGGACGGCCTGGACCGGCACGGCGACGATCGCCGGCCCCGTGCTCGGCGGCCTGCTGGTGGACGCGGGCTCGTGGCGGTACGTCTTCGCGCTCAACCTGCTGCCGATCGCGGTGACGCTGGTCCTGCTGCGCAGGCTCGGCGCGGTCGACTCGGGGACCCGGGTGCCGATCGACGGCGTCGGCGCGGTGCTCGGGGTGATCGGCCTGGGAGGGCCGGTGTTCGCGCTGATCGAGCAGGAGCGGCTCGGGGTCCAGCATCCGCTCGTGCTGACCGCCCTGATCGGGGGAGTCGCCGCCCTCGTCGCGTTCGTCGTGTGGGAGCGGCGCGCGGCGCATCCGATGCTGCCGCTGTCGCTCTTCGCGTCGCGGAACTTCACCGTCGGCAACGTCTCGACGGCGTTCGTCTACGGCGCGCTCTCCTTCGGCTTCTTCGCGCTGGGCCTGTTCCTGCAGCAGACCCTGGGCTTCTCGGCGACCCTGGCCGGGCTCGCGACGCTCCCGCCGACGATCCTGCTGCTCCTGCTCTCGCAGGTCTCCGGGTCGCTGTCGGCGCGGTTCGGCCCGCGGCTCTTCATGGGCGTCGGACCGCTGATCGCCGCGGCCGGGTTCCTCCTGCTCTCCTTCGTCGACGAGGGCGCCGACTACGCCACGCAGCTGCTGCCGGGGATCCTCCTCTTCGGCTTCGGCCTCGCGGTGACGGTCGCTCCGCTGACCTCGACGATCCTCGGCGCGGTGGAGGACGGGCACAGCGGAGTCGGCTCCGCCGTGAACAATGCCGTCTCGCGCATCGCCGGGCTGGTCGCCATCGCCGCGACCTCGCTCGTGGTCGGAGACTCGCTCGACGTCGAGGGCTTCTCCCGTGCCGCCGTCGCGACCGCCGCCCTCCTGGTCGCCGGCGGCGTCGTCTCCCTCCTCGGCATCCGCAACCCGGCTCCCGCCGACCGCTGACGACCGCTCCGGGGAGCGGCACCGACCCCCGTCCGGGGTGCGGCGCCCCGTGTTCACGCAGTGTCCGCCGATCCTTCGACGGAACGTGGATGAAATAGTTGTCGCTACATGGAATACTGATCGACGTCGATGCGCTTGCATACATCGGACGGGGACGCTCTCCCCGCGACGACCGTCACACTCGAGGAGAAACCATGACCGACACCGTCACCATCCCCGGCTACAAGGCCGGCACCTGGGTCATCGACCCCACCCACAGCGAGGTCGCGTTCAGCGTCCGCCACCTGATGATCAGCAAGGTCAAGGGCAAGTTCGAGCGCTTCACCGCCACGTTCACCACCGGCGAGAACCCGCTCGACTCCAAGGTCGAGGCCACCGCCGAGGTCGCCTCCGTCAACACCAACGAGCCCAACCGCGACGGCCACCTCCGCACCGGCGACTTCTTCGAGGCCGAGAAGTACCCGGAGATCCACTTCGTCTCGACCGCCGTCCGCCCGAACGGCGACGACTTCCTCGTCGACGGCGAGCTCACCATCAAGGGCACCACCAAGCCCGTCACCTTCGAGGTGGAGTTCGGCGGCTTCGGCACCGACCCCTACGGCAACTACAAGGCCGGCCTCACCGCCAAGGCCACCATCGACCGCACCGACTTCGGTCTGACCTACAACGCGGCCCTCGAGACCGGTGGCGTGCTCATCGGCGAGAAGGTCACCATCACCCTCGACCTGCAGGCCGCCCACCAGGCGTAGTCCGAGCGATCGACCGGAGCCGTCCCTCCCCCCGGGGAGCGGACGGCTCCGGTCGTTCCCGGAGCCGGTGCGGGATCAGAGGATGCCGAGCTCCGTCAGCTGCTCGGAGATGCCGGCGCCGTCGGGCGCGAAGACCCAGGTCGTGCCGCTGGTCAGGGAGCGGTCCTCGGCCTTGGAGCGGCCTCCCGCAAGCACCGCCTCGCCGGTGGAGAGCTGGCGGATCGCGATAGCGGCGACCTTGTCGGGGTGCTCGTCCGCGAAGTCGGAGTAGATCTCCTCGTCGTGCTGCCCGTCGTCGCCGACCAGCAGCCAGCGCACGTCCGGGAACTCGGCCGCGAGTCGGCGGAGGTTCATCTCCTTGTGCTGCTTGCCGCTGCGGAACCAGCGGTCGTGCGTCGGGCCCCAGTCGGTCAGGAGGAGCGCTCCGGCCGGGTACAGGTGCCGCGAGAGGAAGCGGGTGAGCGCCGGGGCGACGTTCCACGCGCCGGTGGAGAGGTAGATGACCGGGGAGCCCTCGTACTGCCGGGCGAAGCGGTCGAGGAAGACCGCCATGCCGGGCGTGGGCATCCGGGCGTGCTCGTCGAGCACGAAGGTGTTCCAGGCGGCGACGAAGGGGCGGGGGAGCGCGGTGACCATCACCGTGTCGTCCACGTCCGACACGACGCCCAGCCGCGCCTCCGGACGCACGATGAAGACGGGCGCCTCGACGGGCTTCGAGCCCGCGGTCGAGAAGGTGATGGTGTGCCAGCCGGGCTCGAGCGTGATCGGGAGGTCCGCGTCGACGACTCCGCCGCGGTCGGCCGTCACCCGGTGGGTCTGCCCGTCGGCCTCGACGGTCACGACGGCCCCGCTCACGAAGACGCTGGTGAAGCTCCGCCAGCCGCGCACGCCCTCGACGGGGCGGACCTCCTCGACCCCGGGAGGGGTCGGCCGCGTGTAGAGGACGCGGGCCAGGACGCGCAGCTCCGTCGTCGAGCCGTAGCCGGTGTAGGGGATGACCCTCGGGACGTAGCCCTTGCGCTTCACGCGCCTCATCCGGAAGGAGTGGAGTCGGTCCTCGAGGCGGGCGGCGCGGTGCATGACCTCCGCCTTGCCTGCGCTCAGGGGCTTGCTCTCGGGCGTCAGCGGCATCCGCCCAGTCTGTCAGACCGGATGCCGGACCGCGGATCGCGCTCTCACGCGATCGTCAGGCTCCGGTGGGCTCGATCAGCTCGGGGCCGTTCGCCGAGACGGAGCCCACGGCTGCACCGACGCCGTGCACCTCGAGCTCCTCGGACAGCTCGGCCGCGCCCTCGGCGGCCGCGCGCAGCAGCTCGCCGTCCCCGGGGGACGCCGGGTCCAGCCAGTCCTCGATCAGCTCCGGCTGCAGCAGCACGGGCATCCGCTCGTGCACCTCGGCGAGCGGCCCGGCGGAGGGGCGGGTGAGGACCGTCGCCGAGAGCAGCCACGGAGAGCCCGGCTGGGCCGAGCGCCACCACTCGTAGAGACCGGCGAACAGGAGGAGCGAGCCCTCGCCCGGCGAGACGTAGACGGGTGCCTTCGCCCCGTCCGCGCCGACCCGCCACTCGTACCAGCCCGAGGCGGGCACGATCGCGCGCCGGGAGGCGTAGGACTCGCGGAACGAGGGCTTCTCGGCGACGGACTCGATCCGCGCGTTGAACAGCGGCGGCCCCGCGGACGGGTCGGCGGCGGAGCGGGGCACCAGGCCCCAGCGGGCTCCGGCGAGCCGACGCCGCGGCGGGCTGCCCTCGTCGACCCCCTTCATCGACTCCGCGACGACGGCGATCCGCTGGGTCGGCGCGATGTTCCAGGACGGCTCCGGCAGGTCGGCGCCCGGCTCGTCGATGTCGAAGAGCGCCACCAGGTCGGCGGTGGTCTGCGAGAGGACGAAGCGTCCGCACATGGTTTCTCCCGGGTGTATCGGACCCGCGGAGCCGTCGCCCTTCCGGGGGCGCGAAACACGAGGGACTTTCGATGAGACGACCCCGACCGGCGGTCGCCGTGCGTACGATTGTAGGAACCACGACCGAAGGAGCCCGCCGTGCCTCTTGGAAACCTCGTCGATCGACCGTTCGGTGAATCGTCCCAGGTCCGCAACGAGCCGGTGCAGGTGCGCAGCGCCGCCCGTCTCGCCTCGCTGCTCGACGCGGCGGCCGCCGTCGTCGACGAGGTCGGCTTCGACCGCCTGACCACGGCGATGGTCGCCGAGCGCGCGGGAGCCGCGATCGGCACGGTCTACCGCTACTTCCCGGACCGCATCGCCGTCCTCCAGGCGCTGCGCGAACGGGCCCTCGAGCGCTTCCGCCGCCGCGTCATCACCGAGATCCGCGACACCCACCCGGGCAACTGGTGGGGCGCGGTCGACTGCGCGATCGACGCCTTCTGCGAGATGCACCGCAACGAGCCGGGCTTCCGCTCCATCCGCTTCGTCGACACGATCCACGCCCCCGAGGTCGCGGGCGAGGCGTTCGAGGCCGGCTTCTTCGCCCGCCGCTTCGCCGAGATCCTCGCGTCCGAGTACGGCCTCCCGGGCGGCGCGCAGCTGTCCTTCCGCCTCGAGGTGACCATCGAGGTCGCGGACGCGCTGCTCACGCGGGCGTTCCTCATCGACCCCAACGGCGACCAGCGCTTCATCGACGAGAGCCGCTCGCTGCTGCGCCACTACATGACCTCGCACTACGGAGCCGTCGAGGAGTCCTGACCGGCCCGGGCTGTCAAGGCCCTAGTCGCTCCCGGAACATCCCGCAACACTTCGCGGTCCGGGTTGGCAGGCGGCTGCTAATGGTGTTTTCCTTGCCGCCTGGCCCCGTTCGGGGCCGCGGGCCGTGCAACGGCCGGACGCGCGGAGCGAGAGCGGGCACAGTCGTGGACCAGGGACAGATCGGCGCGCACACCGCCGGACGGCGGGCGGCCTCGTGATCGAGTTCCGCAACGTCAGCAAGCAGTACCCGGACGGCACGCGGGCGGTCGACGACTTCTCGCTCGTGCTGCCCTCCCGGCAGACGACCGTCTTCGTCGGCTCCTCGGGCTGCGGGAAGACCACGATCCTCCGCATGATCAACCGGATGATCGAGCCGACCTCCGGCACCATCGAGATCGACGGCGAGGACATCTCGTCCCTGCCCGCCGTCGCGCTCCGCCGCCGCATCGGCTACGTGATGCAGAACTCCGGCCTCCTGCCGCACCGCAAGGTCATCGACAACATCGCGACCGTACCGCGGCTGAACGGGGTCGCCAAGAAGCAGGCGCACGCCCGCGCGCTCGAGCTGATGGACACGGTCGGACTGGACCGTGCGCTCGCCGCCCGGTACCCCAGCCAGCTCTCCGGCGGCCAGCAGCAGCGCGTCGGCGTGGCGCGCGGCCTCGCGGTCGACCCGAACATCCTGCTGATGGACGAGCCGTTCGGCGCGGTCGACCCTCTCGTGCGCGCCGACCTGCAGCGCGAGACCCTGCGACTCCAGGACGAGCTCGACAAGACCGTGGTCTTCGTCACCCACGACATCGACGAGGCGTTCCTGCTCGGCGACCAGGTCGTCATCCTCGAGAAGGGCGGCCGGATCGCGCAGAAGGGCTCGCCCGCCGAGATCCTGGCGAACCCCGCGAGCGAGTTCGTCGCCGGCTTCGTCGGTGCGGACCGCGGCAAGCGCTCGCTCCGGATCGAGGAGCGCGACGGCGCCCGCATCGTGGTCGACGGCGACGGGCGTCCGACCGGAGTGCTGCGCGCGCAGGACGGCCCCGCCGCGTGAACTGGGTCGTCAACAACACGGACGCGATCGTCGCGAACCTGCTGGCGCACCTGGCACTGTCGGTCCCGCCGATCCTGCTCAGCTTCCTCGTCTCGCTGCCGTTCGGCTGGTTCGCGAACCGCTACCGCTGGAGCCGCGGCACCCTGCTCACGGGGCTCGGCGTGCTCTACGCCATCCCCTCGCTGGCCATGTTCATCCTGCTGCCGGTCCTGCTGGGCATCCCGCTCCGCTCGACCGCCAACGTGATCACGGGCCTCACCCTCTACGGCGTCGCGCTGATGGTCCGCACCACCTCGGACGCACTGGGCGCGGTGTCGGACGACGTCCGCCAGTCGGCGACCGCGATGGGCTACTCCGGCTGGGCGCGCTTCTGGCGGGTCGAGTTCCCGCTGGCCGGCCCGGTCCTGCTCTCGGGCCTGCGCGTGGTCACGGTCAGCACGGTCAGCCTGGTGACGGTCGGCGCGGTGCTCGGGATCCAGAGCCTCGGCCTGCTCTTCACCGACGGCTTCCAGCGCGGCATCACCGGTGAGATCGTCACGGGCATCGTCCTCACGATCGTCCTCGCGCTGGTGCTCGACGGACTGCTGGTGCTGATCGGCCGTCTCCTCATGCCCTGGACGGCTCTGGACCGCACGCGCCGCTCGCGCAGACCGGTCGCGGTCGAGAGGGCGGTGACGTCGTGAACCTCATCGCCGAGGCCTTCGCCTGGATCGCCGACCCCGCGCACTGGACCGGGGTCTACGCGATCCCGACCCGTGTCGCCCAGCACGTCGGAATCAGCCTGCTGGTGCTCGTGATCGCGGCCGCGATCGCGATCCCGATCGGCTACCTGATCGGGCACACCGGGCGCGGCAAGGGCATCGCCGTGCCGGTCGCAGGCGGCCTGCGCGCCCTGCCGACACTGGGCGTGCTCGTCCTCGCGGCGATGAGCCTGGGGCTCGGCCTCGGCGCTCCGGTGATCGCCCTCGTCGTGCTCGCGATCCCGTCGGTGCTCGCCGGCGCGTACTCCGGGCTCGAGGCGGTCGACCGCCGCACGGTCGACGCGGCGCGCTCGATGGGCATGACCGAGTGGCAGATCCTGACGAAGGTCGAGATCCCGCTGGGGCTGCCGCTGCTGATCGGCGGGCTCCGCTCGGCGGCGCTGCAGATCATCGCGACCGCCACGCTCGCCGACTACATCGGCGCCGGCGGCCTCGGGCAGTACATCTTCCGCGGAGTGAAGTCGGGGGACTACCCGCAGATGCTCGCCGGCTCGATCCTGGTGATCGTGCTGACGCTCCTCAGCGAGGTCCTCTTCGCCCTCCTCCAGCGGCTCGCCGTGCCGCGCGGAGTCGTGCTCGGCCTGGCCGGCACCGCCGGCCGCACAGGTTCCCGCGCTTCGTCGCCCCGACGACGCGCGGTGATGGGAATCCCCATCGAAGAAGGGAAATAGCAATGTTCACAGCACATTTCACGAAGGGCCGTGTCGCGCTCAGCGCACTCGCGGTCGGTGCCGTCGTGGCACTGGCAGGGTGTTCCTCGAGCGATCCGCTCGATGAGGGATCGGGTGCGACTGCGGGCAGCGAGACCATCGTGGTCGGCTCGCAGGACTACTACTCGAACGAGATCCTCGCCGAGATCTACGCGCAGGCCCTGGAGAACGACGGCTTCACCGTCGACCGCCAGCTGCGCATCGGCCAGCGCGAGATCTACCTGCCCGAGATCGAGAGCGGATCCATCGACGTCTTCCCGGAGTACGACGGCAGCCTCCTGCAGGCGCTCGAGCCCGACGCGACGGCCACCACCGCCGACGACGTGTACTCCGCGCTCGGCGACGCGCTGCCCGACGGCCTCCGCGCCCTCGACGCCGCCGAGGCCAGCGACCAGAACTCGTACACCGTCACCCAGGCCTTCGCCGACAAGTGGGACCTGACCGACATCGCGTCGCTCAAGAACGTCACCGACCCGATCGTGGTCGGCGGCAACTCCGAGCTGCAGACGCGCCCCTACGGGCCCGACACCCTGCAGTCGAAGTACGGCATCACGACCACCTTCCAGGCGATCGAGGACAGCGGCGGATCGACCACCGTCGACGCGCTCACCAGCGACCAGATCCAGCTGGCGAACGTCTACACGGCCGACCCGAACATCCAGAAGAACGACCTCGTCGCTCTCGAGGACCCGGACGGACTGTTCGTGGCCGACAACGTCGTGCCGATCGTCTCGAGCAAGATCACGGACGACGCGGCCGAGGTGCTGAACGCGGTCAGCGCGAAGCTCACGGCGGACGACCTCGTCGCCCTCAACTCCGAGAGCGTCAACGAGCAGAAGTCCGCGTCCGCGATCGCGGGCGAGTGGCTGAAGTCGGCGGGTCTCGTCGACTGATCCTCCCCGGATTCACGCCCGGAGGCGCGTCACTCGTCGAGGTGACGCGCCTCCGCTCTGTTCAGGAGCTTCTTCCCGAGGAGCACGAGCAGGGCGAAGACGACGATGACGCCCACGAAGACGTAGCCGGCGCCGTGCAGGCTCTCCGAGAGTTCCCGGTAGCTGCCCGCCGCGGCCGCGCCGACGCCGACGTAGGCGGACGACCAGAGCACGCACGCCGGGATCGTCCAGGCCATGAAGGTCCGATAGCGCATCCCGCTCATCCCCACCGTCAGCGGGATCAGCGAGTGCAGCACCGGCAGGAATCGCGAGAGGAACACGGCGAACCCGCCGCGCCGCGCGAGGTAGCGCTCGGCCTTCAGCCAGTTCTTCTCGCCGAGCCGGCGTCCCAGGCGCGACGCGCGGATCCGCGGCCCGAACCAGCGGCCGAGGTAGAAGCCGACGGACTCGCCGCAGAGGGCGCCGATGACGACCGTGACGGCCAGCGCCGCGAACTGCAGCGGGCTGGTCACGCCGGTCGCGCTGACGATCACGATCGTGTCGCCGGGGACGACGAGGCCCGCCAGGATCGTGGTCTCGAAGAAGATCGCGAGTCCGGCGAGGAGCGTCCGCCAGACCGGGGGGACGCTGACGACGAAGTCCAGGATCCCGGTGAGGGTGTCGTTCACCGGGCGCCCCCGCCCGCCGCGGACTCGATCGGGGGCTGGGGCCGACGGCGGCTCCGGATGCTCGGCATGGCTCGATCGTAGGGGCGCACGGCTGGGCGGCGGCAGGGCTGCGCCCGGGAGGCCGGTGGACGCCGAGCGGTCAGGGGACGGCGACGAGCGCGGAGGCCGCCGGGCCGGTGCCGTTCGCCGTGACCGCCTGCACCGAGAGGGTGTAGCTGCGGCCCGGGACCAGCTTCGTGAAGGTCTGCGAGCGCTTGGTCGCGGCGACCACGGCGCTCCAGGCTCCGGCTCCGCTCGTGTCGGACCCGTCGCGCGACACCCGGTAGCCGGTGACCGCCGAGCCACCGGTCCCCGCGGGGGGCGACCACGCGAGCGTCGCCGTGCCGTCCGAGCCCGCCGTGGCGGTGACGGCGGTCGGAGCGCCGGGGAGCCCGGCGGAGACGAGGGTCGCGGTCAGCGTGGTGCTGCTCCCGGGAGTGACGACGCTGTGCGAGGCGGCGCCGCCGTCCGACCAGGACGAGAACCGATAGGCCGTGCCCGACGCGTCGGTCTGGTCCGGGACCTCCAGCTGGAGGGCCGAGCCCGCCCACGAGACGACGGTCGTGCCTCCGGCGACCTCGGTGCCGTTGACGACGACCGTCCGGCCGGCGGGAGCGGTGGCCAGGGTGACGGAGACCTTCTGCGGGGAGAACGTCCGCGTCGCCGTCGTCGACACTCCGCTCGAGTCCGTCGCCGTGACGCTGATCAGGAGGTCGCTGTCCGCGGCGGCGGCGAGGTCCTCCGGGCCGGGGGCGACGAAGGAGAGGTCGTTCCCCGTCAGCGGCCCGAGGAAGGGATGCGTGTGCTGAGCGTGGCGGCGCTGGACGGTCCAGGTGAGCGCCGAGGCGGGCAGGACGCCGTCCTCGGCGTCGGTCGCCGTGGCGCGGAGGCCGTAGCTCCGGCCCGTCACGAACACCCCTCCGTCGGCGGGTGCGGTGATGCTCACCGTCGGGGCACTGTCGCCCGAGGTGATCCTCGTCGTCGCGGGTGCGGAGACGGCTCCCTTCGGATCGCGGACGCGGAGGGACGCGGTCCAGCTGCCGGCGGCGTAGCTGTGGGTGAAGGTCGGGCCGGTCGTGATGCGGTCGGGGGTGCCGTCGCCGAACGACCACAGGTAGGTCAGGGCACCGCCCTCCGGGTCGCTGCTGCCCGAGCCGTTCAGCCGCGCGGCGAGAGGAGCCGCGCCGGAGGAGGGGGCGGCGGTGAGGGTCGCGGTCGGGGCGCGGTTCGCCGCGGCGGTGTAGGCGAGGCGCCGGACCTCGCCGCCGTTCGCGTAGCTGGTGTAGAAGAGGTCCTGGGTCCCGCGCGAGGGACCGAAGGCCATGGCGACGGCGCTGCTGCCGCCGAGGCCGGTCACGAGGTCGCCGGCCGCGCCGGTGCGGCCGAGGGTCCGGATCTTCCCGCACACGTAGTCGCCGAAGAGGTACGCGCCGTCGTAGGCGGCCGGCCAGACGCCGCGGGGGACGTAGGCGCCGCCCGTGATCGAGGCGCAGCCGCTGCTGTGCGCGTAGTCGTGGACCGGGTCGGTGAGACCGGCGGGCGCCGCGGCTCCGCAGTTCGAGGCCGAGCCGGTCTTCGCGCAGTGGCCCTCACGGGTGTTCCAGCCGTAGTCGGCGCCGGCGACGCCCTGGTCGATCTCCTCCCAGGCGTCCTGGCCCACGTCGTTGATGCGGAAGACGGTGCCGGTCGCGTTCGGGTCGAAGGCCATCCGGAACGGATTGCGCAGGCCGCTCGCGAACGTCTCGCGGCAGCGCACGCCCGCGGCGGCCGGGGCGAGCCGGCAGGAGGCGGTCCCGGTGCCCAGGTAGGGGTTGCCGGCCGGGACGCCCCCGGTGAGGGTGATCCGGAGGATCTTGCCGTTCAGGATGTTCGGGTCGCGGGCGGCGTCGTTCCGGCCGCCGCAGCCGCTGCCGCCCGGCGAGCCGACTCCGCCGCGGTAATCGCAGCCGCCGTCGCCGACGCTGACGTAGAGCAGGCCGTCCTTGCCGATGGCGAGGTCGCCGCCGTTGTGGTTGCTCGCGGGGGAGTAGATGCCGTCGAGGAGGACGCGCTCGGAGGCCGGGTCGATGCGGTCGTCGGTGCCGAGCTGGAACGAGGAGACGCGGTTGCGCGGGGCTCCCGCGGGGTTCACCGTGCCGCCGGCGTTGGTCGGGCAGGAGGAGTCGGAGCCCTTCGCGGTGTAGTAGACGACGACGGTGCGCGAGCCCGGTGCCGGGTCGACCGCGAGGCCGAGCACGCCGCGCTCGCCGTTGGCGCAGACCTTCGAGCGCAGGTCGAGGGCCGGAGTGGCGACAAGGCTGCCTCCGCGGATCACCCGGATCGCTCCGGTCTGCGAGGAGACGAGGGTGCGCCCGTCGGTCGTGAAGGCGAGGGCGGTCGGCGCGGGGACGGCCGCCACCCGGGAGTCGGTGAAGCCGGCGGGCACGACGGGAGCGGCGGACGCCGGACCCGCGGGCCCGGCGACGAGCGCGGCGGCCGTGATCGCCAGGACGGTGAGCAGGGCGAGACCGCGGGGGCGGATCCTCGAGCGGGGCATCGGTGACTCCGAGACGGTCGGCGCTGCTGAGCGAGCGGCGGTCTGCGGCGGTGCAGAGGGCGCTGTCGGCGATGACGCGGGGCCAGGATAGGCGCGCGCGGCGGAGGGGCCGTGTCCCCCTTCAGGGTCAACACTGGGGGCTCCGGGCGCGGTGTCCCCGGGCCGCTCACGTCGAGCGGGGCTGCAGTGCGTCGGCCCGTCGGTTCACTCCAGAGCGGGCAGGACCACCGCGCGGACCGCCTCCGAGAACCGGGCGTAGCCGGCCTCGTCGAAGTGCAGGCCGTCGTCGACGAAGAGGGAGGGGTCGACAGAGCCGTCGGAGGTGACGAGCGCGTCGGCGGTAGGGACGAAGGTGACGCGGTCGTCCGTCTCGGCGTAGGCGCTGACCGCGGTGTTGGCGGCGCGGACCTCGGCGCCGACGGAGGCGCGGGCGGGCGTCTCCGCGATCTCGACGTAGAACAGCTCGGCGTCGGGGGCGACCTCCTCCACGCGCTGGAGGTACTCGACGACGGCGCCGGCGGTCTGGGCGCCGGTGCGCGAGCCCTCCTCGCCGCTGATGTCGTTCGCTCCCACGTACACGATCACGGCGCGGGGATCGAAGGGGGCGACCATGCGGTCCAGCCACGCGAGGTGATCGGCGACGGTCGTGCCGCCGATCCCGATGTTGTAGGTCTCGAGCGGACGCAGGTCCTCCTTGGAGGTCGTCCAGCGGCCGATCGTGGAGCTGCCCGTGAGGACGATGCTGTGCTGCGGGAACCCGGCGGCGAAGCGCTTCTCGAGACCGGCGACGCGCTCGGCCACGTCGACGGAGGAGGTCGGGCCGGGGTCGGGGGAGCTTGCGGCCGGAGCGCCCGCGCCTCCGCTCCGCGAGGCGAGCGAGAGGGCGATGCCCGCGCCGGCGAGGACCAGCGCGAGCACCAGCAGCGCGACCAGGAGGCGGAGGCGGATGCGGCGGGGGCCGGGGGCGGAGCCGGAGGGCGTCGCTCGAGTCATGGCTCGATCCTCGGGCATCGGCGGGGGCGCGTCGTCCACGAGGAGGCCGTCCGAGGACCCGCGCACCCGGTGGCCGTCTCTCCGTCACCGGATCGCCGTGATCGGATCCGCGCAGAACATCACAGAGGATGCACAGCCGTGCAACACTTGCACATCGCCATCGTCATCGTCGCCGCCGGCCGACTTCCGATGGACGATCACGACGAGGACTCATGGCACGCGCACGCATCACCTGGGTGGACACGGCGAAGGGCATCGCGATCATCCTGGTCGCCCTGGCCCACTCCGTACAGTGGACCACGACGGCCGGGATCGCCCCCGACTCGTGGAACGAGATCAACCTCCTCCTCATCACCTTCCGGATGCCGCTGTTCTTCCTCGCCTCGGGGCTGTTCGCCGGCTCCGTGCTCACCCGGTCGTGGCCGGAGCTCTGGCGTTCGCGGCTGAGCCTGCTGGTCTGGGCCTTCCTGCTCTGGTCCGTGGTGCGGTTCCTCTTCTTCCTGGTGGTGCCCAACCCGGGCGGCACCGACGAGTCCGACCCGCTCGCGCTGCTCCTCCAGCCGGTGATGCCGCACAACGGGCTCTGGTTCCTCTACGCGCTCACGATCTTCTTCGTGGCCGCCAAGCTCGCGCAGGGCCGGATCGACTGGCGGGTGCAGATCGGCATCGCGACCGCGATCGCCGTGGTCTGGTACGCCGTCCGCTCCAGCACCTCCGAGGGCACCGGGAACATCGCCTGGGACGGCATGGCCCGCTACCTGATGTTCTTCCTGCTCGGCCTCTACCTGCGGAACGCGGTGATCGCGTTCGTGGAGCGCCGCGGGATCCTCAGCGGAGTCGGCTTCGGCGTGCTGTTCCTCGTGCTCGCCGGCGTGATCCTCGCCGTCCGCGCCCGCTTCCCGCTGCTGACGATCGGGCTGGTCCTGGTGAGCGTGCTGGCGGTCCTCGCCGGGCTCGTGGTCGCCCGCTTCCTCTCGAACCGGCGCGGCGCGGGCTGGATCACCTTCATCGGCCGCAACACGCTCCCGGTGTACGTGGTGCACGTCCTCTTCGTCTCGCTCGCCACGAGTGCCCTGCTGCTCTTCGACGGAGAGCGCTGGCTCGACGTCATCGGACCGGTCGTGCCGCTCCTGGTCTGCGGGATCGGCGTCGCGGCGGCGCTGGGCTACTGGCGCCTCACCCGCGACCTGCCCGTGCTGAAGTACGGCTTCCAGGCGCCCGCCTGGTTCTCCGGCTCCCGCTCGCGCGTCGACGCCGGCTGACCGCGGGGCGCCCGCCGACGGCACATCGGCATCGGCTCCGGGAGTCTCTTCACCGGGCGAGTCCGTCGATGGCGTCGCGCAGTGAACGGATTTCCACGGCCGATCTCGCGGATGTGCGCCTGGGAATCCGCTGAAGGCCCGGGAGAGGAAGTCTCAGCGCTCCGTCGCCCGCCTGATCGCTCGGCGTCGAGAGGTCGCCGGCGGCGGGTCCGACGGAGGCGAGCCCCGCTCGGCAGTCGCCGCGCGGGGGACTCCCTCGACGTCGAGAGGGACTGTCTCGACGTCGAGCGACCGGTCGGCTGGAGCGCTCGGAGGGGCGTCCGGGGCCACCCCGGAAAGGGTGCCGCCAGGAGCTCGCGGAAGGCCGCACATCCGCCCCAGTACTGGGATCGGAGGCCGTCGGACCCCTTCCGCCGACCTACTCTCGGAGCTGTGAACGAACTCCTGGACCCGCTCCTGCTGTCGAGATGGCAGTTCGGTCTGACGACGATCTACCACTTCCTGTTCGTGCCGCTCACGATCGGCATGGCGCTCACCGTCGCGATCTTCCAGACCTGCTGGGTGCGCACCGGGAAGGTGCACTACCTGCAGCTGACGAAGTTCTTCGGGAAGCTCTTCCTGATCAACTTCGCGATGGGCGTCGTGACCGGGATCGTCCAGGAGTTCCAGTTCGGGATGAACTGGAGCGACTACTCCCGCTTCGTCGGCGACGTCTTCGGGGCCCCGCTGGCGTTCGAGGGCCTGCTCGCCTTCTTCCTCGAGGCGACCTTCATCGGTCTCTGGATCTTCGGCTGGGACAAGCTGCCCGAGAAGCTGCACCTGGCCACCATCTGGCTGACCACGCTGGGCACCACGCTCTCGGCCTACTTCATCATCGCCGCGAACGCGTTCATGCAGAACCCGGTCGGCTTCCGCATCAACGAGACCAAGGGCCGCGCGGAGCTCACCGACATCTGGGCGCTCCTCACCAACAAGGTCGCGCTCGCCGCGTTCCCGCACACGATCTTCGCCTGCTTCATGGTCTCGGCCGCCGTCATCATCAGCGTCGCGGCCTACCACCTCTCGCGGAACCAGCACCTCGAGACCATGCGCCCCGCGCTGAGGTTCGGCGCCTGGATGATGCTCGTCAGCGGCGGCCTGACCCTGTTCACCGGCGACTCGCTCGGCCTCGCGATGGTCGACACGCAGCCGATGAAGATGGCGGCCGCGGAGGCGCTCTACAGGACCTCCACGGGCGTCGACGCCTCCTTCTCCGTCTTCACCTGGGGCACGCCGGACGGCTCGAGCGAGCTGTTCTCGATCCGCATCCCCTACCTGCTCTCCTTCCTCTCGACGCACACCTTCACCGGCACGGTCGAGGGCATCAACGACCTCCAGGCGCAGTACACCCAGGTCTACGGACCCGGCGACTACACGCCGATCATCTGGGTCACCTACTGGTCGTTCCGCTGGATGATGGCCCTCGGCGTCCTGGCCATCGGCGTCGCCGCGGCCGGCCTCTGGTTCACCCGGAAGGGCCGCGAGCCGAAGCAGTGGATGTGGAAGGTCGCGATCTGGGCCGCCCCGCTGCCGTTGATGGCGATGATCGTGGGCTGGGTCTTCACCGAGATGGGCCGCCAGCCGTGGCTCGTGTTCGGACTGCTGAAGACCGCCGACGGAGTCTCGCCCGGAGTGAGCGGCCTCGAGGTCCTGATCTCGCTGCTCGCCTTCACCGCGATCTACGGCACGCTCGCCGTGGTCGAGTTCCGCCTGATCAAGCGGGCCGCGCAGGCCGGCCCCGACGACGCTCCCGAGGTCGACGAGGAGAGCGGTCGCCCGCAGCTCGTCGGCACCGTCTACTAGGAGGCACCCCTCATGGATCTCGCCGTTCTCTGGTTCTGGATCGTCGCGTTCTTCTTCATCGGCTACTTCGTCCTCGACGGGTTCGACTTCGGCGTCGGCATGTCGCTCCCGTTCCTCGGGCGCGACGACACCGACCGCCGCGTGCTGATCAACACGATCGGCCCGGTGTGGGACCTGAACGAGACGTGGGTGATCGTCGCCGGCGCCGCCCTGTTCGCCGCGTTCCCGGAGTGGTACGCCACGCTCTTCAGCGGGTTCTACCTGCCGCTTCTGCTCATCCTGCTCGCGCTGATCGCCCGCGGCGTCTCGTTCGAGTACCGGCACCAGCGTCCGGAGGCGCAGTGGAAGCGGCGCTTCGACACGATGATCGTCGTCGGCTCCGCGGTGCCCGCCTTCCTCTGGGGCGTGGCCTTCGCGAACATCGTGCAGGGCGTCCCGATGGACGCCGACCACAACTTCACCGGCACCGTCCTGGACCTGCTGAACCCCTACGCGCTCCTGGGCGGAGCGACCACCCTCCTGCTCTTCTTCACGCACGGAGTCGTCTTCGTCGCCCT
Source organism: Rathayibacter sp. AY1C7 (assembly GCF_002931865.1). Taxonomy (NCBI): domain Bacteria; kingdom Bacillati; phylum Actinomycetota; class Actinomycetes; order Micrococcales; family Microbacteriaceae; genus Rathayibacter; species Rathayibacter sp. AY1C7. The sequence goes on from NZ_PSWB01000006.1 coordinate 144,872, forward strand.
GAAGACGGAGGGGGGTATCCGCGAGCGTGCGCGCCGCCTGGCGACCCGCGCGGGGCTGCTCACCGTGGTCGTCGCCTCCGTCTTCCTGGCCTGGACCAACCTCGGCCAGGGGAGCACCGCCTCCTGGGCGCTCTCGGCGGGCGCGGCCGCGACCCTCGTCGGCGGCTGGCTCGCCATCACACGGGGCCGGGAGGGACGCGCCTTCGCGCTGCTGGCCGGCACCATCGCGCTCGCCGTGCTCGCCCTCTTCGCGACGCTGTTCCCCGCGGTGATGCCGGCCTCGAACGTCCCCGCCTACGGGCTGACGATCGAGAACGCCTCCAGCACGCCCTATACGCTGGCGGTCATGAGTTGGACCGCCCTGGTGTTCGTGCCGCTCATCGTCGGCTACCAGGCCTGGACCTACTGGATCTTCCGCAAGCGCATCAGCCGCGCGCACATCCCGGTCGACGCCCACTGACGTGAAGCCCCTCGATCCGCGCCTGCTCCGCTACGCCCGGGCGGCCCGCGTGTTCCTCCTGCTCGGCGGGGTGCTCGCGCTGGCGAGGACCCTGGCGATCGTCGCCTTCGCGTGGCTCGTGGCGCAGCTGGTGGCCGGTGCGGTCGACGGGAGGAGCGCCGACGATCTCGCGCCGCTGCTGGCCGCCCTGCTCGCGGTCGTCGCGGCGCGGGCGGCTCTCGCCTGGGCGACCGAGGTGAACGCGGTGCGCGGAGGAGCAGGAGCGAAGGCGCAGCTGCGGCAGGCGGTCCTCGCCGCACTGGTCGAGCTCGGCCCGGCGGGCCGCTCCGAAGGGGGCTCGGGCGGGGTCGTCGCGCTGCTGGGCGGCGGACTGGACTCCCTCGACGGCTACTTCGCCCGCTACCTCCCGCAGCTGATCGCCACCGCGGTGGCGACGCCGCTCCTGACGCTCGTGGTCTTCCTCGCCGATCCGCTCAGCGCGGTGTTCCTGGTGGTGACCCTGCCGCTCATCCCGGTGTTCATGGTGCTGATCGGCTGGGCGACTCAGGTCGTGCAGGCGCGGCAGTGGGAGCGGCTGCAGGCGCTCGCGTCCGGCTTCGTCGACACCGTCGGCGGCCTCGCGACGCTCAAGATCTTCGGGCGGGCCGAGCGGCAGGCGACGCGGATCCGCGCGCTGACCGAGGACTACCGCGTGCACACGATGAAGGTGCTGCGGGTGACCTTCGTCAGCGGCTTCGTGCTGGAGCTCGCCGGCTCGCTCTCGGTCGCACTGGTCGCCGTCTCGATCGGGCTGCGGCTCGTCGACGGCTCGCTGGGGCTGGCCGTCGGGCTGTTCGTCCTGGTGCTGGCGCCGGACGTGTTCCTGCCGGTGCGCCAGGTCGGTGCCGAGTTCCATGCGGCGGCGGACGGGGTGCAGGCGGCGGACCGCGCCTTCGCCGTCCTCGAGCGCGCGGCGGCCCTGCCCGCTCGCGGGAAGGCCCCGGCGGCGACGGGGGCGCTCGAGCTGCGGGGTCTCGCGGTCGACGACGGACGCGGGCGGACGCTCGCTCCTGTCGACGCGGTGCTCCCCGTCGGGTCGATCACCGTGGTGACCGGGCCCAGCGGGTCGGGGAAGTCGACGCTGATCGCCGCGCTCGCGGGCTTCGTGCCCTTCTCGGGCACGCTGCTGCTCGGCGGGTCGCCGGTCGCGGATCTGCGGTCGACGCTCGCCTGGGCGGGCCAGCGGCCCGACCTTCTCCCGGGGAGCGTCGCCTCCGCCGTCGGGCTCGGAGCACTCTCGCCGGACCCCGAGCGCGTGCGGCGGGCCCTGGCGATCGCCGCCGTCGACATGGACCCCGAGCGCCGGCTCGACGCCGAGGGGACGGGCCTCTCGGGCGGGCAGAGCGCCCGTGTCGCCGTCGCCCGCGCTGTGCACCGCCTGCTCGAGCGCGGGTGCGCGGTGCTGGCCCTGGACGAGCCGACCGCCGCCCTCGACGACGAGTCCGAGCGGGCGCTGCTCGCCGGACTCAGGTCGCTGGCGGAGAGCGGGACGATCGTCGTCGTCGCCAGCCACCGGCCCGCGACCGTCGCGGCGGCCGACGCCGTGATCGCCCTGGCGCCGGCGGAGGCGGTCGCGAGGTGAACCGCTCCGACGTCCTCCGCGCCGCGATGCCCGGGCCGCGCCGCTTCCTGCCGGGTCTGTCCTTCGGGCTGCTCTCCTCCTCCGCCGTCGTGGCGCTGCTGGCCTGCTCCGCCTGGCTGATCGTCCGCGCGGCCGAGCAGCCGCCGATCCTGTTCCTCTCCATGGCCGTCGTGGGCGTGCGGGCCTTCGCGCTGGCGCGGGCCTTCTTCCGCTACCTCGAGCGGCTGACCGGCCACGACGCCGCCTTCCGCGCGCTCGCGGAGCTCCGGGCGGGCGTCTACGAGCGCCTGGTGCCGGTCGCGCCGGACGGGCTGGGCCGCGTGCGCCGTGGCGACCTGGTCTCCCGGGTGGTGGCGGACGTCGACGCCCAGCAGGACGTGCCGCTGCGCGTCGTGCAGCCGCTGGTCGTCGCGGCGCTGGTCGCTGCGGTCTCCGTGGTCGGCGTCTGGCTGCTACTGCCGGCGATGGGCGCCGTGCTGCTGGCGCTGCTGGTCCTCGCCTTCGCCGGTGGGGCCCTGGGCGCCGGCCGGCTCTCCGCGCAGGCGGACCGCGAGCTGGCGCCGCTGCGCGGGGAGCTCGCCGAGCGCCTCAACCTGCTGGTCACCCGCCTCGACGTGCTCATCGCCTTCGATGCCGCGGGTGACGCTCTGGCGGACGTGGCACGCGCGGAGGAGTCGCTCGCCCGGGCGGCGCGTCGACGGGGGGCCTCCGCCGGACTGGCCGCGGCCGTCCTCGCCCTCTGCTCGGGTGGTGCGGTCTGGGCGGGCCTCGCGCTCGGGATCCCGGTGATCGGCGACCTCGGCGGTCCGGCGCTGGGAGTCGTCGCGCTCGTGCCGCTCGCGGTGTTCGAGGTCGCCGCCGCCGCGCCGCTCGCCGTGCAGGCGGCACGCACCGCGCTCTCGAGCGCTCGGCGCCTGGCTGATCTGGACGCCGAGGCGGCGTCGCCGGCGCTCGCGACCGACGCGGACGTGGACCCGGACGCCCCGGCTCCCCGGGGCGCCGGCATCGTCCTGCGCGACCTGTCGGTGAGCTGGCCCGGCGCGCACACGCCCGCGCTGCGCGGCGTCTCGCTCGACCTGCCGGAGGGCGCCCGCGTGCTCGTCACCGGCGGCAGTGGGTCCGGGAAGACGACGCTCGCGCACGCTCTGGTGCGCTTCCTCGACCACTCCGGCAGCTACCTCCTGGGCGGGGTCGAGGCGCGCACGCTGCCCCAGGCGGAGGTGCGGACGCGGGTCGGGCTCGTGGAGCAGCAGCCGTACCTCTTCGACGACACGATCCGGCAGAACCTCCTCTTCGCGCGGCCCGAGGCCGACGCCGCCGTGCTCGAGGCGGTGCTGGAGCGGGTCGGGCTCGGGCCCTGGGTCGCTGCACGCGGCGGGCTCGACGCGCGGGTGGGGGAGCGGGGCTCGCTCGTCTCGGGCGGCCAGGCTCAGCGGATCGCCCTCGCACGTGCACTTCTTGCCGATTTCCGCGTCCTGGTGCTGGACGAGCCGACGGCGTCGGTGGACGCTCCCGTGGCCGACGCCCTGCTCGGGGATCTGCTCCGCGCCGCCGAGGGGCGGACGGTGGTCCTGATCGCGCACCGGGTCGATCCGGGCCTGGAGTTCGACACGCGGATCCGGGTGGCGGACGGCACGGCGGCTCAGGAGTACCGGGCCGCCTGAGCAGGCGTCCGGCTCCGCGGGGCGGTCGGTCCGAGCGGCCGTTCAGCCGTGCTCCGTCGGGACCGAGGCCCGCGCCAGGGAGGCCGCGCGCGCCAGGCGCCCGCCCTCCGCCTCCCAGCGGTCGAGGACCGCGTCCGCCCGGGTCCGCGCCGCACCAAGCAGCCCTGCCAGGAGCGGAGCGACGACGTCGCGGGCCAGCGGGTCGCTCAGCTCGTCCACGCGGGAGTCGCGGACGAAGCCCTCGAGCCGGGTGAGGTCGGAGCCGCGCAGCCACTCGGCTCGTGACTGCAGCAGCACGACGGCCGCCAGCCGCGGCTCGAACACCGCCGGCTCCCACAGCTCGGAGGAGAGGGCTGTCACGTCGTCGTGCTCGAGCGAGCGGAACTTCCTCAGCGCGTCGCGGACGGTGCCGCGGACCGCCCCGACCGAGGCGCCCGTCGAGTCGAGCCCTGCTCCCAGGCGCTCGCGCACGTCCTGCGCGCGCCAGACGTCGCCCTCGTACTCCAGGGCCGAGCGGATGAAGTCGCCGGGGTCGCTCACCCCTCCATCATGCGTCGCGCGTCAGCCCCGGCTGGCCCAGACGGCCCGTCCGATGCCGTCGTACTCGACGAGGCGGCCGTCGTCCTGCAGCACGAGGCGGTAGGGCGCGACGACGCCGGTCTGGCCGATACCGAAGGAGATCCTCGGGAACCGCAGCCAGAGGATCCGGGAGTCGGCCACGTCGAGCCGGCCCTCGGAGCTCATCGAGAAGGCGGCACCGGAGGCGGAGGAGGTGTTCGTCGCCCAGTCCGCGCCGTTCGGCCCGTAGACGACGAAGTTGCCGTCGCGCTGCATCTCGGCCCGCCACTGCCCGCTCGCCGAGGTCAGCCGCGTGCCCGCGACGACGAGGCCGCTCGGGGAGAGCGAGTCGCGCACGACGAGCGCGGCACTGCTCCAGAGCACGCCGGAGTCGTCCGCGATCCGGAGATCGCCCTCGCGGAGGACCATCGTGGCGCCCGGCTCGCCGGACGTGTCCGAGGCCCACAGGGGCGCGCCGTCCGCGGTGTAGACCACGGCGTTCCCGTCGTCCTGCATCCGGAGGACGTTGCCCCGGCCGCGGGTGCCGCTCGCCCAGAGAGCCCCGCCCTGCCCGTAGACCACGAGGTTGCCGTCCGCCTGCATCACCGCCGTGGTGCCTCCCGGGGTGGCGAGCCGGTTCCCCGCGTAGAGGGTGCTGCCGCGGCGGAGGGTGTCGGTGCGCGGCTCGTCGATCCGGCCGCCGATGCTGCTGGCCCAGGCGGCCGAGCCGCTGCGGCGGTAGATCACGAGATTGCCGTCGTCCTGCATCCGCAGCTCGCCGCCCGGGTCGGCCACCGTGCCGCTCGCCCAGACCGGGCGCCCGTCCGCGGCGTACACGACGAGGTTGCCGTCGTCCTGCATCCGCAGGCTGTCGCCGCGCCCCTGCGTGCCCGAGGCCCAGGTGGGACGGCCGCCGGCGGCGTAGACCACGGCGTTGCCGTCGGTCTGCATCACGAGGGAGGAGGCGCCGTCGGGGGACACCAGGCGCTCGCCGCGCGCGAGCTGCTCGCCGGCACGGAGGACCGCGGCGGAGGCGACGGCGGAGGACGCCGAGGGCGGGGCCTCGACCGCGGCGGCGGGCAGCGAGCTCAGCAGGAGCGCGCCCGTGGCGGCGAGCGCCGCGAGGGAGGCGGTCAGGGAGCGGCCGGAGGGGAGGTGCGTCATCGCAGGAGTCCTGTCGGGGAGGGCGGCGGGGTCGGGGGAATCGTCCCACGGCGGGGGAGACGACGACGCCCCCCGGTCCGGGGACCAGGGGGCGTCGTGGCGGAGGGGCGTCAGCCGCGGCTGGCCCAGACCGCGCGGCGGCTGTCGTACTCGACGAGGTTGCCGTCGTCCTGCATGACGAGCTTGTAGGGGCCGACCGACGCGGCGGGCGGGACGACCGACCATCCGCTCGTCGTCTCGGTGCCCACGGCGATCTGCCCGCTGGTGTCGAGGGCGAAGAAGCCGCCTGCGCGGGTGGTCTTCGACGCCCAGATCGGGCCGTTCTTGCCGTAGACGACGAAGTTGCCGTCCGCCTGCATCACCGCTCGGTAGACGCCGTTCGCGGAGCGGAGGAAGCTGCCCGCCTCGAGCGAGTTCGCCGCGTAGAGGGTGGTCGAGGGGAAGGCGGCCTGGCTGGTCCAGATCACGTCGTCGGACGGGTTCACGATGATCAGCGAGCCGGCGTTGTTGATGCCCAGGCGGAGGTCCTTGCCGCGCGTGCCCGAGAACCACTTGACGGAGCCGTCGGAGCCGTAGATGACGGCGTTGCCGTCCTTCTGCATGGTGATGCGGTTGCCGGAGCCGCCGGTGCCGGTGCCCCAGACGGCGCCCTGGGGGCCGTAGCCGACGAAGTTGCCGTCGTTCTGCATGACGGCGCTGGAGCGGCCGTCGGCGGAGGTGAGCTGGTGGACGGGGCGGAGGGTCTGCTCCGTGAACAGCGTGTCGGTCACCGGCTCGGCGATGACGCGGCGGACGCTGCTCGCCCAGGCGGGCGAGCCGTTCTCGCGGTAGACGACGAGGTTGCCGTCGGGCTGCATGATCACCGAGGCGCCCGCTTCGTTGATCGTGTTCGTGCTCCACACGGGGCCGCCCTTGGCGGAGTAGACGACCATGTTGCCGTCGGTCTGCATGACCAGGTGGTCGCCGCGGCCCTGGGTGTTCGTCGCGAAGGTGGGGCGGCCCTGCGGGTCGTAGACCACCGCGTTGCCGTCGGTCTGCATCCGGAACGAGTAGCCGTTCGTGCCCGAGACGATCCGCTGTCCGGCGGCCAGCTCCTCGCCGCCGACGAGGGCGTTGTAGTAGCTGACGGCCGCGCGGGCGGTCTGCTGGGCGGCCTCGGGCGACTCGCTCGCGGGAGCGAGGCCGGTCGGCGCCTCCTCGGAGGAGGACAGGGGCTTCTGCGGGTTCTCCGCGGCGAGGGCCGGGGTCGCGCCGAAGAGCAGGGCACCGGTCGCGACGAGCGCGATCAGCCCGGAGGCGAGGGGGCGGGGGG